>NZ_SUMG01000032.1 GCF_009910325.1 Isachenkonia alkalipeptolytica | reverse complement strand
CCTTGAATATAGCGGGACATCGAACCACCTCGTTTTCTTTCTATTATATCATATAACCATTGATAATACAGGATTTCAGGGTGGTAATACTAATGTTTTATTGATTTGTTTTTACGCAACCTGACGGTTCTGTTGTGAGTTTTTCACATAATGACTGTAACCATCCCTCTATTCTATAAACATAAAAAAACTAAACGATTAGATGCTCTATACCTTTTTATTGCAATATCACAAAACCGTCCCTTGTAACATACGGAATATTGGGTCTTGCTTTAAACTTACCGGGGGCGATCTTATCTTCTCTTAAGGAGCCATAAAAAGATTTTCAGTTTTGGAATACGGTTTTCATGATCCCCTGGCTGGTTTGTGTGGGAAGAGCCCGGTAATCCTGCTGCTTCATGGATTTGAAAAGGGCATCCAAAAAGTGATAGTTCACATAAGGCTTTTCTCTGGAGGGTGCTTCGAGTTCATTGCTTTTGATTTCTTTTCGATTTTCTACCGGTTTCGTTTTTTCTTTTTCAACTTTTTTTGCATAGGAGGATTGTAATGCACCTCTCATCTAGTGGAACCAACGCCATGGAACTGGAACCTCTAAAAATTGACAGGATTTGGAAGATTCAAGACTATGAGGAAAGGACAAGATAAATTTCAAGCATAAAAGCAGGAGGACAGTTACTCCGTCCCCCTGTCCCCCTTCTACTTTTGTGGTTCTATGTGCTTTAGTGTTATTGGCCCATATGATTTAGTATATTCCGCGGTTGAATCCGTCTTTGATTGCGGACAATACTTTGTTTGCCCTAAGGGTGGCTCCGGTGTAGACATCGATATCTTCGATAAACTCCTCAGGGTAATAAAGATCAAACAGGGCATCCAAAGGTTTACCATCCAGATAAGCCAATACATATTCGTATTGTACCGCCACAGGGTACTGTTCATCTCCCTCTTCCAACTCGTGGTAATAGGTGTCACCATATTCCAAATGGCGGTAGGTCAGATCAGTAAACTCGCCATCCATTACATAAAACTGAATACTGACCTGCTGTTGACCTCTTTCACCGTAAACCCCGCGGTATCTTCCGGTGGGGTAATCATCAATTTCGCGGTCATAGTCCTCGTCGGCAGGCTGATATAATCCACGATTAAGGGCATCGATCATTGAAGAGAAAATCTTACTTGCCCGAAGGGTGGCACCGGTAAAACCGTCAATATCCTCAACAAGCTCTCCGGGGCCGGGATCATGAAGATCAAAAATAGTAGAAAGTTCACTGCTCTCAAGATGGTCTAAAACCTGTTCATGTTGAAGTTTGATGGGATAGATGCTGTCACCTTCCTCTGCCTGAAGGTAATAGTTTCCTGCATAGTAAAGATGGCGATAGTTTAAGTTCTGAAGATTGTTGTTGATTAGATCGAATTCAATGTTTAGTTGCTGGTCTCCGGCGTCTGAAAAGAATCCACGGTAAGTTCCGTCGTCATATTCGCCGATCTCTCTACTAAAGTCGTCATTAGCCGGGGAGTATATCCTACGGTTCAGTCCATCCTGTATGGCTGAACGAATTTTGGTGCCTCTTACGGTTGCTCCACTGAACCCTTCATAATCATCGAGGATATCTCCCGGACGGTAAAGATCATCAATGTCGTCGGGACTCCTTCCGGTTAAATGCTCTAAGGCCTGTTCATGTTGAGATCGGATAGGGTAAAAGGTATCACCGGGTTCTGCATCAAGATAATCATTGTCCCTATAGAACAGTTTTCGATAACTCATGTCGGTAAAAAGTCCATTTTCTAAATCAAATTGAATACTGATTTGCTGATTTCCTTGATCCTCATAGATCCCCCGGTAGGTTCCGTCTTCATAATCATGGGTGACATCAACATCTGTGGGATCTGTTGGGTCCGATACCAGAAAGATTAATAACACGATACTGACGACCGCTAAAACGATAGCCGCTAAAATATAGTTTTTCATAAAATTCCCTCCCTGAATTATATCGCTTCCATGTTTCGGACTGATATTTCCCTTGAGGTAATAATAAAACTGAAAGTCTATTTTGGTTATACCCGAAATTAGCATGTATATGCAAAGATAGTTAATTAATTGACAAAAACTTGGTTTGTTAGACCATAATAGTGGGGCAATCCCATCAACTAGGGCGGTTAGCTCCTTCTTCGTAACAAAAAATAGGCTAAGGGATTAGAGTAGTGTCCTGTCTCAAATCTTCCCCCTGTCCTCCGGACATCCGTCTTAAGGCGGAGGAAAAAAATCCTGTGACGGAGGGATATCTTTAAAAAATAGACTATGATTACTAGAGTAAAACAGATAGGCAAAGGAGGCAAAGGAATGCATTTGGAAATCAAAAATTTATACAAAAGCTTCGGAGACAGCCAGGTGCTCCACGGCATAAGTTTTGAAGTGGAAAGCGGTAAGGCCCTGGGATTTTTGGGAAGAAACGGGGCGGGAAAAACCACCACCCTTCGAATTTTAATGAATTTATATAAACAAAACCAAGGGGAGATTTTGCTGGACGGAAAGCCCTTTAAGGTACAGGAACATCAAATCGGGTATCTGCCCGAAGAGAGGGGGCTGTATCCAACGTTTGTATTGCTACCTCACAAAACCGTCCCTGTAACATATGTTGGATCATAGGTAAAACGCTCTTTGCCATCCAACCACCTCGTTTTTCTTTCTATTATATCATATAACCATTGATAATAGAGCGTTATAGAGTGTTTCTATTGTCGATTTATTCATTTGTTTTTACGCAGTCTGACGGTTCTGTTGTACTTCATTACAACAATAAACGCATTAATTGACTTATTCATTAATTCCCTCTAATGGAACCTATTGCGACCAATACTTACTTCATTCTATAAAACTTTATAATCGATCAGGATCTGGAACCTGCCAGTTTTGCTTTATACTCTAGAACGTCTTTTATCACCCGGGCCACATTGTCTGCCTGCAGGACCACAAGATCACCTTTTCCCGCCATCTCCAGTGCTGATTTCGTGGCTTCGATTTCATCGAGCACCACTGTCACCATCTCCGGTTCAAATCCGCCCTTTAAGAGTCCCTCTTTCACAATTCGGGCGGTCTCCCCTGGGATTCGCTCTCGGGGGTCCGCATCACAAAGAACAATATGATCGTAGTAACGTGACAGGGTTTCTCCAAACTCCAGAATATCGTCTCCTCTCCGGTTTCCAACCCCGGATGTCATCCGGATTTTTCTGCCCGGCATCAGGCCTTTGATAAAGTCCGCAGTGGCGGTGATTGCTCCGATGTTATGACCGTAATCAACGACAACTTTAAAATCACCCATTTCGATGACATTCATTCGTCCCGGAGTCTGACCGATGGATGGGCTGAAGCTCACAAGTCCGGCCCTGACCTGGGTTTCATTGAGTCCCAGTGCAGCGGTGGCTGCCACTGCTGCCATAACATTCTCAACATTAAATCCCGCTTTCCCGTCGAAGGTGATGGGGATCTCAGCCACACTTGCCACGGTTGATGTCCATCCCTTCTTTTGAATAATCACAGTCCCCTCCTGAACGGTGACATTCAGATTTCCCTGGTCATAATTTTTTTTCAGTGCAGGATGCTCCGGATCTTTTGAGAATAACACCGGCTGCCCTTTGCCTTTATCCAGGCAGGAGAGAACCAGGGCATCGTCAGCATTGAAGACCGAGTATCCCGTGGGTTTCACCGCTTCAGTCACTGTGGACTTTAATCGGGCCAATTCTTCCAGGGTGTCAATTCCTCCCTCACCAAGATGGTCGGAGGAGATATTAAGAAGAATCCCCACGTCACTTTCCTTAAACCCGAGACCGCGACGGAGAATTCCTCCTCTTGCCACTTCAAACACCGCATGATCAATGGTGGAGTCCATCATGACCTTCTGTGCGCCTTCAGGACCGCTGTAGTCCCCTTGGAGGATGGGAATATTGTCGATGATGACCGCATCCGTCGATGTCATACCAACGGTGCATCCGTTCAGTCCCAAAATATGAGAAATCAGCCGGGTGGTTGTGGTTTTTCCGTTGGTTCCGGTGACTGCAACAATGGGAATGGCATAAGCTGCTCCCGGCGGAAACAGCATATCGATCACATTGGCCGCAATGTTTCTGGGTGTTCCCGTTGTGGGATTTAAATGCATTCTGAATCCCGGTGCGGCATTCACTTCAACCACTCCGGAAGACTCCCTCTGAAAAGGCTTTGCCAGGGTATCGGCGATAAGATCAATCCCGATGACATTCAGCCCCACAATTCTGGAAATCCGCTCTGCCATCAGCCGGTTCAAGGGGTGGACGTTTTCCGTCACATCAAGGGCTGTACCACCGGCACTGATATTGGCTGTGGATTTAATATAGATTTTTTCCCCATCAGCGGGAATACTGTTTACACTCAATTTTCGGACAGCCAAGAGCCGCTCTGTCATATAATCAATCTTAATCCTGGTGAGGCTTTTCTCATGCCCGATCCCCCGGTCAGGGTCTTTATTGATCTCATCGATCAGATCCCCTATGGAGCTTGTTCCGTTACCAATGACATAGGCGGGCTCCCTGAGGGCTGCCGCTACAAATTTTCCGTCAATGACAAGAATCCGGTAATCGAATCCCTCCAGATACTTTTCCACCAGAGAGGTCTCACAAATTTTGTCTGCGATTTCAAAGGCGAGCTTCAGTTCTTCCCTGTTTGTGATATTCACGGTGATTCCCCGCCCATGGTTTCCCACCAGAGGCTTTACAACAACCGGGTATCCGATCTCATCCGCAGCCTGCAGGGCTTCTTCCACAGTTTCCACAGAGAGTCCTTCAGGGATGGGTATACCCATGGAGGACAGGAGCTTTTTCGTACTCTCCTTGTCATCGGCGATCTCGACCCCAAGGGCCGAAGTATTATCCATCATTGTTGCCTGGATTCTTCGTTGATGAACTCCCTGCCCCAGCTGCACATAGCTCTCCTCATTAAGCCGGAGATGAGAGATTCCTTTTTTGGTTGCTTCGTTGACGATTGATTGGGTTGATGGCCCCAGCAGAGACGTTTCCGCGATTTCCTTAAGATCGATGATCAAAGGCTTTACATCGGTTTTAATTCCCTTAAACAGATTTTCCACGATATGAAAGGCCATTTCACCTGCCCGCATACCGGTTTTTTCGTCCACATAGCGGTATACAAGATTATAGATTCCATAATCATCGGTATTAAAGGTTTTCCCGAAGGCCACTTCATGGCCGGAAAGGCATTGAAGCTCCAAGGCCACATGCTCGAGCACATGACCGGCCCAGGTTCCCCGGATCAGTCGTTCGTAAAATCCCCCCACCCTTCCCGGCGAGCATTTATGCTGTTGTAAACTGGGCATCATCATAGCCAGATTGTCTTTAAATCCGGGAATCTTGTCTGTCGGCTTTTCTTCAAGCTCCCCGAGATCCAGCCTCATAAAGATCACCGGATGCCTGCTGTAGTAATTGGGTCCGCGAATGGCTCTCATTTCAATTATTTTCATTGGTATTCTCCTCGCTTTCACCCAGATGCATCCTTCTCAGGTCATCGGGTTTTAGATACCTTTTCCTGCACAGATCATAGCCATAGCCATCAACAATGGTGTGAATCACCAGATTCTCAATGGCGATGGACTCATCGGAGTTGATGTTTGCAACGTTGGTGTATTTAAGATTCTGTCCATCCAGAATCACCGTGATGCCCCCTCCGATGGCTTTTAAAATACAGCCCTCCTCAATCACGATACCGGAATCCTCTCCCAGTCCAATACCGGTATTTCTGGGATTCATACTGACCGTCTGCATTAAGCGGCTGAAGCGTCCCCGCTCCACAAAGTGGGTATCGATGATGGCATTATCAACCAGACCGATTCCGCTGGAAACACTAATGGTTCCCTTTCGAAGAGCTTCCCTGCTGTCTCCGCCGTTAATCATGGTCTTGGACATTGCACTGGCTCCGGCGCTGGTGCCGGCAATGATGCAAAACTCCTCCCTGTATCTCCGAAGTATTTCCCCTTCAATGGGAGAGCCCCCTAAAATACTGGTAATCCTCAACTGATCCCCTCCGGTAAAAAAAATAACGTCAGCCTCGGAGATTCGTTCCAAAAAGCTGACGTCGGCCGCCTGTTCCCTTGTGGAGATATGCAATAATCCCACTGTGTGATTGGGGTCCTTTGTAAATATTCTGTAATAATCACTGCCCACCTCTTTGGGGTGTTGACTTGCAGTTGTAATGATTTCGATTTTTTTCTTCTCTTTGTTGACAAGAGACATGACAGTGGATAGGATCTGCAGATCGTTTTCCTTGTCTTCCTTCCCTCCGATGGCCACCAAGAGCCCTTTGGGGATCATCGATTTTTTCGATAATGGTGCTGTTTGGCTGTTCATAGTTTTGCCTCCATTTAAATCATATCCCTCAACTCCATGAAAATAAAAGCTCCCCCGTACTCATCCATACTGCACGGAGGGATTCAATGGGTACTTACTCTATTATACCATTAATTGGGGTTTTCTGCTGGAATTTCCACCACCCCTGCAAACAGCAGGCTGCCATTGAAGGCTTTGATGCCGTAAGGAAAAGGCCGGTCAAGGATCATTTCCCCTGGAATATCCACCGAAAAAGAGCTTTGATTCATAATGATGAGACTTTAATTTATTGAATAACTTTAAAAATACAACCTCCCATTCATACGCCGAGCATCCGGATCCGTCACGGAGATTTCACCGGTTTCTTTAATCTTGCCTGCCATCAGTTCCTGAATAAAGGGTGGTAATGCTAAGTTTTAATGATTTTGTTTTTACGCAACCTGACGTCCCCGATAGATGTTCTCTCAGGACTGTTCACAGAACCTTGAGGAGGTTTTTTCTTATAGGAACTTATTCTTCTACTTTTTTAGACCTTACAGGTATTTTCAAGCATAGAAGAGCTATTACTTCATTATTTCTTCATTTAAAATTCAACCTTAAAATCCATTCCTTCTCCGAGGGTTTCCCAGTCTTCATCTGTCGGGCCACTAATTATAATTCGTACCCATTCAATATCCTCGGCCTCAGAGTTTTCTAAAATAAAAAACTGTGACCCGGACTTTCTTACCTCCCCGATATAAGTTCCTTCAATATGATCCGACAGCCAAAAGTCCGACTCCAACTGTTCTCCGGTATTAGTTGTAATAGTAGCTTGAGATGCATAAAACTCTATGGTCTCGCTTGATGTGTTTTCTACCTCCATATCGATTTGAATATAATGCATACTATCCCGTTCTAAATAATCTACCATCTCTCCCTTTAGTTCCGCATAGGCTGTATTCACTTGGGGAATGTTTAATACAATCGGTCCATCTTCTTGAGTCGGTATATCACTGGCTCTATTGATTAATGTAAAATCTCCGCTTTCATTTGATACGGTTTCTCCGACGGCAGTCTCAAACTCGCCGGCCTCTCCCTCATCCTCTTCATCAATTGGCTCATCTTCATCTATTGATTCCCCTTCTTCATTTGAATCTTCTGTTTCTTCACCCGCAGTAGCATCTTCATGATCATTTGACTCACTACAGCCTGGAACAATCATCATTAGTACCAACAGCATAACTAGAAGTAATCTTCGCATTTTTCTTCCTCCCATAATTATATTTTTATAACATGTTTATATTAAACCTCTGTCACCTCGACTATATTTTCATCAACTGTGTCATATTTAATAACCCCAACGGTAAGCAAAATGGATGCAATTACAAAGAGATAGAGCCCTGCCCCTGCACCGTTAACAGTCGTTCCATAAAAATCCACGGACTTTGAAAGCATAAAACCTATTGCACTTATTACTGCTAACATACTTAATATTGCACCGACAACTTTCTTCATAGGGCGATCTTTAAGAAGCTTATACACCGGATAAATGTATAATAATAATAGTAAATAGCCGTCCTGTTGAAACCCGGATGCAGTTATAATACCAAGATCCACCCAACTCATAAACAATGATAATACGGCTAGACCGGTTGCAATGAAAATTATTTTACCTCCAATATTCCACTGGTTAAAGCGAACTTTCAAATCAATCCCTCCTTTATTCTGTTTCAATCCGACTTTCTTTTATAACTACATAAATATTTTCTGTATCATATTTAGTATTCGCTATAGAGGATAGATTTTCCTGCATATTCCATAAATTATTTATTTATTTTTTTATACCTTATTTTTACATCCTTGTCTGATAAAAAACAACACTTGGTGGTCTAGCCCAAGATAGACATCCCAATTGTTTTTGGTAATTTATCCTTTCTTTACAGTACTTCATCCAGGTTAGACAGCCCCACATCCAATAACATTTCAGTAAATTCTCTTCCTTTGATTACCTGTACACTATTATCTTTTGTTTCTTCATCGGAAGGGTCCTCTAAATTGTCTGCAGTTGTAATCACCCATGCAATTTTGGAATTTCCGTCATCATCTACTTCTTTATTGGTTAAATAATCTTGTATTTGGTTCATTGCATAATTTGATGTTGTACCTTGATGATATTTTACCTGTACATAATAAATGGTTTTAATTGGCTCAAAGGTTGCTATGATATCAGCATCACCTTCTTTATCTTTCTCATTCTTGGCTGGAATAAACACTTCCGTTGCGCCTGCTTTTCTAAAGTACCATTGTACAAGCTTTTCAAATTTATCAGGATTCAAATATTCTTTTATGGTCGCTAATGTTTCCTCTGCAATTTTTTCTTGTATTTGGCTCCGGATGTTAATCGGTTTTCTTGCTTTGAAATTATCCATTGCACGATCTACATTCTCGCTCAGCTTAGTAATCTTTGAATTGGTCGGTCGTATTTTAAGCCTTGCTGTTAACTGGGAGTCTGCATACTCTTTTCTAGGGATATCTGTCTCAATTTTTTCAACACGTCGAAAGAAGCCCAAATCTATCCTGTTCTCACTGTTGCGTAATCGATGACGTTCTTCCTCCTTTATATTTATTAGATCATCTTCTTTTAGATCCTCTCGTGAAAAACATCTATCATCGATGATTTTATATACAGAAAATCTTTTCGGGCGAGGTACTACAACATAATCCCCTTTTCTCATCTCTGAAACAAACCTCCAAAGGGAGTGTCTGGATCTCATTTTGGGTCCCCATTCTGCTTCGATCAGTTTTTCAAAGTTACTCCAACTGCTACTGCTTTCTGCAATGAAATATTCACTGGACACGTTTGAAAAACCGATAGACAGAACTCCGTTTTTCAATAGTTTGCTCGCAACTTCACCACAATGAGAAATTCGATGTAACCAATAATTTCTCTCCATAATAGTCAACACTCCTTTATCTATTTCTTTATAATATTCCTAGGTCTCATAAAAAGAACTGTATCATTGTGAGGTTCTTCATGATAAGGACTTTATGTTCGCTGAACGCTCAAGTCTTAAGGTCGTGCTTGGCGGTATAACAATCCTTTTGTTTGGTTTTCAATCAATAACAACCATTTATAAGCTGGCCTTGCTCTATACATGTTATTGAACAATTAAATAACATCAGATTTACACCAGTACTCTATGCTCTCATAATGACGCTTGCATTCTTAGCTCATGTGAGGACGGTTCTTCCACTTATTCACTCCTTCCCTTAAAAATACCTATCCGATAAATACTTCATGTACTCTTCATTCCTCTCCATATAATGCTCTAACAACCTTGTAAATACCTCTTGATAGGTGATTGCCGTCACCTTCAGCTGATCTTCCTTAGCATGCTTGATAAACTTTTCAACTTCTCTGCGATGCTGCCACCCCTCTACTCCCGGTACATCATACCAAAGATACAGCAGACGAAATCCCCTTTTACCGTATTTTCGCTTTAACCCGAGAATATGTTTTACCACTTGGGGCAGATCCAGGTACTGATACTCTTCATCCAGCAGGTCTGATTCGCTAAGAGTCTTCAGATGCGGTAGTCCTTTCCAAATCGATGTGTCTTGGAGATAGCTGGATAAGCTTTCCGAATGACTCTTTTTATCCTCCCTCTTGGAAAAAGGCTCGGAAAATTTACTCTCTATCCCATACGCTTTATATTGTGTCTTGTCAGTATTTTCAATCACCACATCCAAATTCGGAGTGTTTCCTTTTGTTTCAAGTATGGAAAGCTTCTTTTCAAAATATAATTTTCTTCCCGAGATAGATCCTTTATTACACAGCCCTAAGGCATGGCAAAGCTTATTCAGCTCCTTTTTTCGACTCCAGTAGTGAAAAAGATTGATGCACAACACCGAGGATGAGTGAAGCGCCTTTGCTTTCGCCACCTGTTTACCTGAATCTTTAAACTCCCCACCATCACCAGCTTCGATCTCTTTCCGGTGTTCGTCCATAGGATCCTCGAAAAAATTCTCCTTTAGATCCATTACATAATTCTTCTCGCCCCTATTACCCTGGCTCCCCTGTAGTTTCATTCCTCTGCTTCTGGCCCACATTCGTTGCTTACCTTTAATATAGGTTGTCCCTTTCATATCAAATCACCTCCTTAATTCTCTTTTAAAATCGGATTCCACTTTAAATAATAGCTTTTATTGATCCGGTCATAAACGAGGTTATCCCCCTCAAAATACTTCAGGACACCGATATCCCTATAATAGGTGACATCTTTTTAAAGTCGATAAAACCCATGAAATAGGGAATCACAAAAATATTCGTAATATCATTGCCGTGATGATGTTCGAATAGAAGAAATGTCCATTACGAAAGAGTTCTGACATAGTTTTATTTTTTTCATTAGTTATCCTCCTTACGGTTTTCGTTTAGGATAACACTACATTACTGACATGATGATGTCAGTGATGTAAAGTTTTTATGAAAAACCTACAAAATAATAATTTGCAGGTTTAAAATCTAGGAGTCTTAATGAGTTTTCCCTTAAATGTTACTATTTTTTTTCTTTAGATGATCTTCCCTTGTTAATTTGATTATATTCAGCCACCTTTAACGTATGAGTTCAAAATACCTCAATCACTTCTTTGTATGACTTTATAACAAGGTTTAACGATTAGTCACTTGTAAGTTCCACCTTCCTTGCATTAATTTCCGGAATCGTAATTCTATTGCCTAATACTGCGGTGTAGGTTTTTCTTCCTTTTATCTCCCCCCATAAATTGACCATATCATCTTCAATGATTCTTTTTTCGCCCTCTTCAAATATATAGTTGACCCAAATCGTGTCGGTATAAAACCCAAAATCACCTTTTGTTACATTCACTCGGAGATAGACATTATTCCGCAATTCTTGTACTTCAACAACTTCTCCGGTATAATGTACTATTTCACCAACATATTTATCCGTTTCCCTAATTAAGTCTTCATAGGGTATTGTATTGCTTTGAGCTTTATAATCAGCTATGCTGATCTCCATATCGTGAGTTGTAGCAAGATCTGGCGGCAGTTGAGCTGCGCTTACAAACAAAACAACAACCCCTATACCTGCTATAATTACTCCTTTCCCTCTGGTATTTATGCCTATAAATCTCATAGGTTTTAAAATGCTTATCCCACCAATGATACATACTAAGAAACTAATAAGGATTTTAACATCTATAGGAGCCCCAATAATAAATAATGCAACCAAACTCCAAAATATTATAACTTTGTAGTTCTTTCTTTCTCTAACCGAATTTGTTTTATGGGTTTCCTCTTTATCCGGACCAATCTCATTTCCCTTTCCTGACTTAGGAGTTGCTGGAGTATCGGATATTCTATCCTCACAATTAACACAGTATCTACTTCCCTTCGGATTAGGAGTTCTACAGGAAGGACAAATCTCTGAGGAGCCATTTTCGTCTGCTTCAATTAATTTGGATCCGCAATTATTACAGAATTTATCATCAACAGACACTTTATTGTTACAATTTGTGCAAAACATCATAATCCCTCCCTCGATATACAAAAATCATAACAGCAAATAACCCCAGCTTCTGATCATTGGATTTAGAAATCATCTTTAGTCCAACTTATACAACAGGCAAATCGTTAACGCCTTTATTTTTACTACTTTCTACAATTTTACAAGGTGGTACAATCTTATCGAACCCTGATGCAATTGATTCAATTAGTTGCTCTAGCCTTAGTATTACGCTCTCATAAAGCAAGGATTTTCCAGCGGTTTTTTAGTAAATACTTTTTAAACGCTATACAATACTTACAATTATTATTTTGATTTTTCATCGCAACTTATTGAAAAATAGCATAGGAAACTGATTAGCCCCCTATGCTCATATTATCTATTATATGCGGTTTTCCTTGTTGTAATTATGATGCTTGCTAAGTATTAATTTAATTTTTTACTGAGTTTAAAAAAGCCTATGCCGGAAAACAAAGCAGATACTGCGCCAATAAAAGCCGCTATACTAATATCCCCATACATCATAGATCCCATTAGAATTCCTAAAACGCCGGTGATCATTAGCAATATAGCAATTACCTTCATACATTCACCCCCTTTTCTATAAATTCTCATCCATGAGCTTTAAATACTCAGATCAAGCAGTGTTGAAGATAACTAAATGATAAGAAATTGAATTTATGAAAGCCCTCCATGGAACCGGCAATCCCTTGATTTTGTATGCTTTTCAGCTTGACATCAACTATTTCATATCCTTCATCTTGGATAACCGAATACCATAAATAGCACCAGCACTGCCACCACTATAAACCACAATCTTTTGTACATCGGTTTCTTTACTTTTCCCTGTCATACCCTCCTTAATTTTTATGTGAAATATATTACATGATAAATATAAAAATATTCCATTTCATTTTATCATTACCAAATATGGATAGCAATTATATTTTCAGTGTTTTCAGTATTTTTATTAATTATTTAAGGTAATGCTATCCATGGAACAATCATCACCCTAGCCGCACCACCGTCAGCAATGGCGTTATCACACATTAGCATATCCTGATCATACTCGGTGAAATCGAGAAACATCGGCGTCTAAGACGAAATTTCTGAGTTTAACGTGAAATATTCACACAAAAAATCCAGTCATTTCATCCTCCGGCATAATACCCTAAGAGAATGAAATACCTGGAATTCGCTAATTCCTGTAGTGTTGTGAGGGCTAAAGTTTTTCAAGATAATCAACAGGTTTTCCGGTACGCTTAGCGTATTCGATTTCTGATCTTGTAGGGTTAGGTCTTTCTGCGCTCTCATAAATTCTTCATTAAATTGGAAATGAAGTGTCCTGTAATGCTAAAAAAGATAATGATGCTTTTCTAAGATCTCTTCAATAAGACGTTCCATATTCGGTTCTTTTATTTCTTCGATATAATTATCCACTCTCCTATAATTCCCTTCAATGATCCAAAGGTGCGTATCCTGTTTCATTAATATGGCGGGGTATCCTTCGGTCATGTAAAACCCATCCACGTCCCAGGCTTCCCTTAAGTCTTCCATGTCCCGCCAGTTTTCTCCAAACCAGGTAATGATACCACCCATTTGAAAATCCAGGTATCCTTCTGCAATCCTTTCAGCAACCCATGCATTTCGGGTTTCGTAGGTTCTAATGGTAATTTCCCAATTCCGACCTTCCACTTCCCAGGTTTGATGCTGTGTATAGTGCTTTGGCACGGCAAAGCTCTGTCCGAGCACCGGGAAAGTTCTTCGTTTTAATGCCTTCTCCTCCGTGAAAACCAGTACTTCCTCAATGGAGTAGGTTGTAATATCCTCGGGGATCTCTTCAATAAGGTTCGGATCCCTGTCCCCGATGTTGTTTTCTATTTGCCGTTCCCGGTAATAATTAAATCCCCCCAGAATCATAAACATCACCAAAAATCCGATAATCACGAATCTGATGCCGTCATCCTTATTCCTGCCTTTCTTTTGGATTGTTAATCGAATGATCGTCCCCGCGGTGATCCCCAGTAACGCGGGAAATATTGAAGAGATAGTATTTGCATGGGGATTATAAAGGGTGTCCAGTACGACGCCCAGGATTAAAAATCCCGTAACCAGTGCTGCGATTATATCAATCAGCAGCTTCCTTCTCCTACCGGTAAAAAAGGTCTCCGCTTCCTTTTCCGGAAGACCCTGTCGCTTTACCTTCCGGATCCACAGCAGACTGCGTATAAGGGCGATCATTGTGGGAATCAGCATCAATGGATAAAGAAAGTAGATGATGTTCCCCATATACTCATCCATCTGAAAAGCCGGTCGAACCCGAGTGATAATAACCAAAACCGCCGTCAGAAGGAAAACAATGATACTCGTTGAGAAATCCTTTTTCCATACTTTTTTTCGAGCCAGGCTCTCCTCCAGCTCCTCATCGGTCTGAATCGGTGTTAAATCCTCATTCGCCGGGGCATGAAATATTTGCAGTTCCTTAATGGAGGTGACAAAATGCCAGCCGTTCTTCTCACAAAGTTCCCGGTACTCCCTGGCCTCCTCTGTCTCTTCCGGTGTAAGAATCCCGCTCCTTTCAAAAACGTCGATGGTAAACTGAAGATCCTTCGGTGTTTCCCGGTAAAAAGTAGCCCAAAGCTCCCCGATTTTTTCCAGCATCCAGCCTTCCCGGGCCATTTTTTCAAAGTAGGCTTCCATTCCTTTATAATCCAATATGGAATACCCCCAATATACCCGCTTTCTCCGTCTTTTTTCTCCGGCACCCTTTCCATTCTTATCCCGGTCCTTTGTCCCAAGCATTTACGCTCCCCCTCTCAAAATATCCCTGCCGTCCTTTACCAGACGGTTCAGCCGTTGAAATTCTTCTTCCAACAGTTCTTTTCCCTTTTTCGTAATCACATAGTTCTTTTTTCGATCTTCCTCGGGAAGGGCTTCGATAATCCCTTCCTTTTCAAAGCGGGATAGAAGGGTGTAAAGGGTACCTGCGCCTATTTTTACGTGTCCCTCCGTCATTTCTTCTACGGTTTGCATAATCCCATACCCATGATTCGGGGAATTGAGAATCAGCAAAATATAGTACATCGGCTCCGTTAGATGTTTTAACTGCTTTTTCGGCATCGTGATCCCTCTTTTCCATCGATTGTTTTCCGGCTAAAGGTATGCAGTTTCCGATCAACTGTATCTACTATCAACATATCTAATAACGATATATCTAATAACAATATATTAGCACGTTGCTTGGGATTTGTCAAAATTATTAAAATACAAAAAAACCGCCTGAAGAATCCTATCACTAAGGATCTTAAGACGGTTTTGGTGTTTACGGTTTTCGGTGTTTGTCAACATAGTTGTCGCATAAAGTTTTTATCTATGTATAATATTTAAATATTTTGCGAATGTTCAATCAACTCTTCTTCGTTCATTGGATTCAGTGTTACATAGTCGGGCAATTTCCA
>NZ_SUMG01000031.1 GCF_009910325.1 Isachenkonia alkalipeptolytica | reverse complement strand
AATTTTCCTTTGGCATGCTGCTTCTCGATTCTTTTTTCTCCACCGCCGGCTCGGATTTTTTCTTTCCGCCGACGCAGTTCTTCTAGTCTCTCTGTGGCCATTTACCATAACCTCCTAAATAAATAGTATTCTATATTAAAAATTTGAATTTACATTTAATCATTATAACACAGGTCCAATTGGCAAAAAGCTGTTTTCTTAATTTTCCTGCAATTTAAGTCGGTTTTGTAGTGTGGTACCAATTACAGGGAAAATAAAGGGCTGAGTTTTATGACCATATACCAAGAGTCCACAAACCCAAAGATTTATTTCAAAAAAAACACCGAAAAAAGTTCTTAGAGAACCTCTTTTCGGCGGTTTGGTCTTATTTTTGTTGTTTTAGCATAGTTTAGGGAGAATATTCCCTCCTCTATGCGATAAGCGAAGGTGGGGGGAGTTCAATTGGCAATCCAGGAAAAAGCGTATTCCATATGCTCCGGCAGCTCCACTGCCGGTTCCCTCTCCGTATCAAACGCTCCCTCGATCCCCTTTTCCCTTAGGGCTAAATCAAAGTGGGCGGCGGCAATTCCCATATCCACCCGTTGAATATCATAGGAAAAATACTTGCTATACCCCGGTTCTTTATACTCGTAAAAATGCCAGGCATTGTTTTTTCTAAGGATTCTCCAGGGCTGTTTGTTGGATGCGGAAGGTCCGAGCCTTACCATTTCCAGAGGAAACGCCACTTCTTCAACGGCTACTTTTGGAAGGGGCGTCTGAAAATCCTTGTTGAAAAACAGCTCCTGCCACTTTTTTCGCTGATCCGCTTTTATCAGTTTTCGCATGGCCCGTTCTTTTAAATGCTTGTTTTCAGCCGGATATCCATAGGGGGTTATGATGGGAAACAGCTCATCTTCTTTAATATTCATCGCACCGGCAAAGCCTTTACGGTTAAAGGTTCCTCCTAACCAACAGGTTCCAAGGCCTTTATGGGCTAAGTAAAGCATCAGGACTTCCATTTCATATCCCAGGGCTTCCAGGGCCTTCGCCTCATCTTTTATGGTGGTTCCGATATACTGTTTCGCTCCCTTAATGACCCCGTAGGTCCCAAGTTTTTCCCGGTCCTCCATGGCTTTAGCATCGAGAAAGTGAAACTCCACTTCCTTTTTGAAGGGATTACTTAAGGAGGCGATAAAACCTTCCACTTCTTTTCGGGTATCCGGTTCCACCTCCCGGGGTACATAGTTTCTTACGCTGACCCGTTTTTCCACGGCTTCTTCTATTGAAAAATTGATATTCATTTCCATTGCTCCCTTCGGTTACTAAATTTTTTACCGTCACCATGCCGGACTTTTTATTTATCCGATAACCGGCATGGATACATCCCGGGTATAGGTCCGATCAGGTTTTCTCCCTATACCGCCTTTCGGGCTTTTCGTCGCCTTGCCCTTTCCACTCCGGTCATCCCATAGGTATAAACGATCAGTGCGGTCCAGATAAAACAAAAGCTCACCAGATGGATCATACTGAAATCCTCCTTAAAGAGAAACACGCCGAGGAAAAAGCTGATGGTAGGGGCGATGTACTGCATAAAGCCGATGGTGGAAAACTGCACCAGTTTCGTGCATTTTGCAAACCACAGCAGGGGCGTTGCCGTTGCCACTCCAGAAAACATCAACAGCAGTACCGTGGACAGGGGCAAGGTAAAAAAGCTCCCCGCACCGATGCCCTGAAGGTATCCCAGATAGAAAAGGGCAATCGGTGTCATTACCAATGTCTCCAAGGCCATTCCCGTAACGGAGTCCACCACAAGTACTTTTTTCACCAGACCGTAAAAAGCGAAGGTAAACGCAAGAATCAAAGACACCCAGGGAATCTGACCATACTGCACCGTCAGAAGGAGCACCCCCAGGGTTGCAAGGATCAGAGCCAGGGTTTTTTCCCGATTGAACCGCTCTTTAAACACGATCATACTGAGCAGGGACACCACCAGGGGATTGATATAATACCCAAGACTCGCCTGCAGAACAAAATTCGAATTCACCGCCCAAATATAGGTAAACCAGTTCAAAGTGATTAAAAGGGCGGCGATAAAAATGAGCTTTAGCTGCTTTTTATTTTTCAGCACCAGTCCCAGGGCTTGATAATCCCCCTTGACCACCAAAAGGAGGGAAACAAACACAAAGGACCATGTGATTCGGTGGGCGAGGATTTCCACGGCGGGAATCTGTCCCAGAAGCTTCCAGTACACCGGAAGACTTCCCCACATAATAAAAGCCAGGGCCCCGAAGAGGACCCCGATGTTTTTATCCCGACGATGAATGGTTTTCGACGCTTCCTCCATGACCTTCCCCCGCTTTCCTGTGTTTCACTAATCGGTTTACTTCCTGTTGAGATCATTATAATCGATTTATGGTCGCTTCACAACAGGTATAAGGGCTATTGGAAAATTTTTAAGTCAGGTGGGTCGTTGCCACACTGCCATCCCCCGCCAAACTTCAAGCCAGGGGGGACGCAAGCCAGGCCAGGGGGGACGACAGGTTGCGTAAAAACTGTTTTGTTACAAATTTTATATACTATATGTTGAATCCATAATTCAATGTTCAACTATATATAGCAGTTGATAATTATAACATCAGCGTTTTTACGCAGCCTGCCGTCCCGCTGTCACACTTACTCGTACTGTCCCTGCTCAGATTCGCCGCTGGCGGATTCCATCGCTTCTACTCTTACATACATTTTCTCAAACAGAAAAATCGAGGGGCATAAAAAGCCGAATACCCCAAGGACCGTTTCCAACCCCAAGGCACTGCCCAACATGATGCCTATGGTTCCTGTGATTAGGGAAATAAAAATTAAAAACATAGCTTATCCCTCCTGAAAATACAGAATGATTATATTATACAAAGCTATCAACGAGTACATCAAGTGTCTGTATGAACTTTTTTCACCGCATATCCTTCAGTCCCGAAGGAAATTAGTAAAATCACGATATGAACGGGAAGTATCATCGTTATATAGGCTGCACCTAGAATAACATCCATGATAAAAGTGATTACGATTAGTAGAGGGAAAAGCATTTGATGGCAGCGTTTCGGTTTTATTTCTAATACATCCCCTTCTCCAACTTCAACTTCATTGCTGCGACTTCCAAAATGCCTGATTTTAAGAATGTTCTCATCTTCTTGAAGTTCTACCACAAGGGTTTCCCCCTGCTTAATCCTGGCTACCTTTTCTCCATTCAGGATTATTTTCATTTTAGTAGCTGTCCCCGCCCATCCGGTTCTTCGCTTAATGGTAATCGCCATATTGTTATCTCCTTTACTCTTCAGTTTGGATGCTCCGGAATTCCCACTGATCAAGGGGATCGATTTTTCCTAAGGGTTCCACCAATTTATGGATTTCTTCCCGGTGAACCGTGATTTCATCTTCTACCTCCACGATACTGCTGATTAATCCATACAGCTCATGGATGGTCTCGAGATTTTCTAAGGCTTCTATCGATAAACCTGAACCTTCTTCATTGCTGCCCAGCATTTCTCGGTTAACGGTATAAAGACTTTCCCGGGTTACGGATAAAATATAATCGATGTCTTCCATTTCATCTTTTATACCGTCTAAATAACTGGAGCTTATGAACTGAGGGCGCCCGAATGATTGAAACTCTATCCCCCGAACTTCCCTTGACAACCAATGCACATAAAAACTGTTATGCAAAATGCCGCTCCAAGTGCGTAGATCTTCCTCTTCAATGTTTTCTTCCCCATCCTCGATGGATTCAATAAAGGACCCAAGATTATTCTCTAACCACTGCACCCTTATCATCATTTGTCTGGCATAATCATGGCCGTTACGATCCTCTTTGTTTACAATTTCATTCAATTGACGGAACTGATACATATTACCCAACAACAAAATTAGAACTAGAACTCCCACAAGGATCACTTTTTTATTTTTTAGGATAACGCATTCTCCTTTCCCTAGCTGCTTTTTAAGAAACTGAATAACCGGTAGGCTAAATATAAAAATACAATGATCGCCAGGACAAAACCGATTTCCGCCACCCCAATTAAGCCATTTAGCATACGTATCTCCCCCTTATTCAAATCTAGGCCTTAGGGACGTTTTCTGGCAAACCAAACGTTCCCGTGCCACCGGAAATTTGCTTAAGCCACGGTAGCCTAAGCCACGGGAAGGCTTGTTAAATATGCAGCTGACGTGATCTAACCACATGGCAAACAAAGCGTCCCCGTGCCATCCCCGTGCCATCCCCGTGCCATCCCCGTGTAAAAGATGACAAAAAGTCCGTCCCGCTGTCATCTTATCAGAATTACCAGCACTGCCATGATCCTCTTTTTCAATTATTATACCTCCTCATGAGCCTTTTTCTCTTAGTAATCAATTCTAGATTTCCGATCGTAAATCCTCTATTTTTTGGAAATTTAATTTCGTTTTTGAAAAAGAAAACCCTTGGGAGGTTTCCTTTGCCATTTTTACGTATTCATTACCCCCTAAATACACAACCGCCATGACCTAATCCATGGCAAATAAAGCGTCTCCTTGGCATTCCCTTGGCATTTTGGCAAACAAAGCGTCCCCATTCCATTAAATACCTGGCAAACTAAAAAAGAGACCCGTAAAAGCCTCTTTTCTCATCAAAACCAAAGTAATCTTAGTCTTTTGACTTATAATCCGACGGAGAGATGTTCTCACTTTTATGAAATACCCGGCTGAAATAATGTTGGGAGCGATACCCCACTTTTTTTGCCACATCGTACATTCGTATGTCCGCTCCCCCTTCATCCAGCAGGTCTTTGGCTTTTTCAATACGGACTTTGGTTAGTAGTTCCGTAAAGGTATAACCGGTGTCCTCTTTCATCAGCCGGCTTAAATAGGCCCGATTCACGCCGAACATTTTCGCTAGTTTCTGTACACTGAGATCCGCCTCTTCGTAATGCCGTTCAACATAGTCCACCACCCGCAGGGTAATTCCGGAGCAGTCCTCACGGGAAACCAGGTGTTCCTTTCGCCTTTGGCCTGACTCTTCCCCTTGCCCCTCCCGGGAGTGCAGCCGATCCTCCACCCGTTCTAAGAGCTTGAAGAAATCGCTTTTGGGAACGGGCTTTAGTAAATAGTCAAACACCTGAAGTTTAATGGACTCATAGGCATACTCGAAATAATCATATCCGGTGATCATCACCAGCAGAGATTCCGGGGAGATTTCCCGGATTTGTTTTGCCAGAAACAGTCCGTTCCGGTTCCCTAACTGAATGTCTAAAAAACAGACCGCCGGTTTCTGCTCTTTTATGGATTCCAGAGCCTCCTCCGCCGTGGCAAATTCACCCGCCAGCTGAAAGGGGGATCCATATTCCCGGATCCAACGACTGAACCCCCGGCGGATTTTTCCTTCGTCTTCCACTACGATGATTTTATGCATCCTCTCCCCCTCCTTTTCGACAGTAAATGACCCGTACCCCGGTGCCCACTCTTTGTTCTCCGTCCTTCACCGGGAAAAGGTATACCCCGTAGTTTTGGCCGCAGATTTGTTTGATCCGGTGATTAATCCAGTATAGCCCGAATCCGATGGCTTCCCCCGGTCCTAGATTCTGATCCAGGGACTCTTGGATGGTTTTTATCCGATCCTCGGTCAGGACTCTGCCGTTATCCTTTACTTCAATGTGAAGGTCTTTCCCCTTTTTTTCCAGTGAGACGGAAAGGAAACATTTCTCCTGTTTTTCCAAAAGTTCACTATAATTAATCGCATTTTCCGCCAAGGGTTGTAAAATGATTTTCGGGATCCTTTCTTTGAGCAGTGCCTCATCGTAGGATATTTCATAGTCTAAACGTTCTTCATACCGGGCTTCCTGTATCCGAAGATAACTCTCCAGGTGGGTTAGCTCCTCTTCTAAGGTTACGAATTTTTTCCCTTGATTAAAGCCTACACGGAAATATTGGCTGAGGGCTTCCACCAGCTCCGCCACTTCATGGGCATTGTATTCCTCGGCGGACCAACGGATGGTATCCAAGGTATTGTATAGAAAATGGGGTTTTACCTGTTCTTGAAGCAGCCGATAATCCGCTTCCTGTTTTTCCCCATAAATACGGTCCAAGTCCTTCAGCATGTGATTGAAATACCCGCCCAGTTGATTGATTTCATCTTCTCCCTGTCCGGCAAAACGCACTTTGGTATCTCCGCTTTGTACTTCCCCCATCAGTTTTTGCAGCTTTCGTACCGGGTAAACGATGGATTTTATCAGTACGAACAATAAAATCAACAGCACCGCCGCCACAAGAATACCGATCATTAATGCCCGGTATTGCAGTCGCCAAAGTCCTGCGGTCATCTGTTGCTCTTCCACCTCAAACATCAATCGCCAAGAGGCCGCGGGATTCACCCTAGTGTCAAAAACCTGAATCCCAGGGTTTCCACCACCTATGGGATCCCGAGTGCCGATCCCCTGTCCTTCGCTGTCGATAATCGTCCCCTGCCCTTCATAGAGCTGAATATCCCGGGCGATTGCATTGATTTTTCCCAGATCAATGGCCGCGGAAACATAGGCAACTTCCTGAGACGCTTCCCCTTCGACTTCATGGAGGATCACTACGATATTCTCCTCATTGGCCTGGGACTCGATGGGCTGACTGATCACATAGGCCTTTTGTTCCCCTTCGATCCGTTGATAGTATTCCCGATCCACTATGGAAAAGCAGGCTCCGTTGGTAATACAGGCATTCCCCTCAGGATCGATCACGCCTAAGGACTCGTACACATCGTCCCGTACCTGTTGTTGCTCCTGCAAATAAGTCAGAGCCTCTTCCCGGTTTAAATCGAAATAATCCATATTCCGGGCATAGCCGTGGACTTCTTCAATGCGCATTTCAAACCAGGCATCGATTTCCTGTCCTTTGGCATCCACCAATTGCTGGGTTAAATTCTCCGTCAGGGGGATCACCTCCTGGGTCATCTCCTGATGAAACAATCCCAGAAACAATATAAACAGTGCGATAAATGCGGTACCCACCGCCAGTAGGATTTTAAAGCCAATGCTTTTTTTCATTTTCGGATCCCTCTTTCATAATTCCCTAGTTTTATCCAAACCCTTCCGACTTCCGTACAGTCTTCCTACTGCTATTTTATCATGGTTCTTAAGCCCCTTCCACTATGTAAAACAAAACCAGCCCTCCGACAAAACATCGGAAGGTTGGTTTGTGATTGCTTATTCTTTCGCCGCATTTTCTCCTGCAATACGACCGAATACTAAAATATCTGTAATTGCATTTCCGCCCAGGCGATTGGCTCCATGAATACCGCCGGTAACTTCTCCCGCAGCATAAAGTCCTTCGATCCTTTCATCATTCACATCAAGGACTTGGGCATTCTCGTTGATTTTAATGCCTCCCATGGTATGGTGCACCGCGGGCACCACTTTTTGGATATAGAAGGGTCCCTCTTCGACGGTCCGCTGACTGCCGGTCTTTTCTATATCGATTGCCTCTCCCTCTTGGATAAAGGCATTGTATTCCTCCAGGGTTTCAAGTAAAGCTTCTTCTTCAACATCAAACTTCGCAGCTAAATCCCCTAAGTCATCACTTTGATAGATCAAATCATTATCCTTTAAGTTTTGAAATTCTTTTTCGTGGAGGGAGGTCATATTTCCTACTTCTTCAATCTCCTGTCCCCAGATTAGGTAGGCTTGCTGGTCGGTTTGATCCAGAATCCCCTGAGAAATGGTGTCCCTTCTTCCCATTTCATTAATGAAGCGCTCCCCTTCCTGGTTGACTAAAATCGCTCCGTCAAATCGGGAGTTTGCCACATAGGAAATGACACCGGTTTGAGGATTGCAGGTGGGATAGGTCTGTATCTCTTCCATATCGACAAAGTTTGCCTCAATCTCTTCCGCCATGGAAATGCCGTCTCCCGTTGTAGCGGGCACCACGGTGGTCATATAACGGTCATCGTACTCTTCGTTGAAGGACTGACGCATTTCCAGATTGTCTCCGAAACCGCCGGTGGCAACCACCACACTTCGGTTCGCATGAAAGGTCAGCTCCTGTTCCGCTTCATTTTTCGCCTTGACCTCCGTAACCCTTCCCTGATCGTCCATAATCAGTTCCGTTGCTTCCGTGGCCATTTTGAAGGTTACCCCAAGGTCCCGGGCTTTTTCTTCAAGCTTTTCAATCAGCTCCACTCCTTTGTTGCCGTCGGCAATTAGGGCTCTCGGTACGGAGTGGCCGCCGAACTGCTGCAATCGGTCGGAAATAAAGTTTACTCCGATCTCTTCCTGTAGCCATTGGGTAACCCCTTCGGCTTCCTCTGCCATAATGCTTACCAGGGCTTCATCGTTTTGATGATCTCCCCCTTCCAGAGTGTCTTCAATAAACTGGTCCACACTGTCTTCCACATCATTCCGTTCCTGTTGCTCCGTATTCGGTGCATTCAGCCCGCCACCGGAAACCAAAGTGTTTCCTCCTAAGGCGTGCATTTTTTCCAGTAAAACCACTTGGGCACCGTTTTCTTGTGCTTCGATTGCCGCCGACAGACCGGCTCCGCCGCCGCCGATGACAACCACATCATAGGTCTCTTCCAGGTTTTCCGCCTCTTCGGCAAAGGTGATCTTCTCATCCTCTGTAAAGAGCTCCTCATTCCCGCCGGCTTCCACTAAGGCGTTGCGCACCCCTCGAATAATGCCTAAGCTTGTCAGCGTAGCGCCGCTAACCGTATCGACGTTGGTGGTCTTGTGCTCCTCCATCGCCGGCATGATTTTTTCAAAGGCCGGATCCGTAAGCACCGGGGTCTCGTTATGATCCAGTACTTCAATGCTGGCAATATCCTGATTTTCAACCGTCACCTTTACTTCAATGGGTCCTTCGTGTCCCGGGGCGGTGGCGACGTACTCCCCGTCCTGATACTTTCCTTCCGGCGCTTCCACCTCATCGATGTCCTCTTCGCCGTTACAGGCACCGAGGGTTACCGCCATCAGTATTAACAGTAAAAACCATGCTGTTTTCTTTTTCCATCCTTTCATCACACTACCTCCTTGAGTTGTTATTTCTTTATCAACTTCATTGTAGTAGAGAAGCGTAGCGTTGTATTTACACAATTTTTACGACCTTTGCACTCCTGTGACAAAATTAACGAATAACCCAGGAGGTATTCGGGTCATAAAATGACCCAAATAGCCCAAAAGGGACGGAGGTTTTCGGGTCATAAAATAGCCCAAAAGGGACGGAGCCCACTAATAACAAAACCTCCCATAAAGCGGAAGGTTTTAATTTTGTTCCCTGGAATTTATTAAATTTGCTATATTTCCTGATTGAGTAAGAAGGCCTTAAGCTCTGTTAAATCTCGGAACCCTTCAGTTTCCTGGTAATCCACCGGGACGTCCCAGGAGTTCATGGTTATCCCTGATTTTTCAAGCAATCCCTCCAGCACCTGCATATAAATTCCCGGGTTTCCCTTACTGTCACAGGAAGGACTCCGTTCAATTCCGATGATTCCTTTTATTGTGTAACTTTTGTTTCGATATTCGTTGATTTCCTCCACTACCGGTTCTAACAATTGCCGACAGTGCTCACGGTAAGCCGGGGTATCATACTGTTGTAGGGTCATGGGCGGCCGGCCTTCTCCTCCAAACCGAAACTCCGGGCAGGGAAGTTGGATGATCCCCAGGTTTTGGTCCAGCACAATCTTTACAATCCTGCTAAAAGGACCAGAAGCCCGTTCCCAACCTTTAATGACTGCATTCTGATTCAAAATACAGTGGGCAGTTACCAGCAGTTCCTTTTTTCTTTTCATTTATCGCTTCCCGAATAGGTATTGGGGCGGCATCTTTCGAATCACATACCACACCAGCAAACAGCTTCCGATCTTATCCACCAGATTACCGGTAATCCGTGGAATAAAGGCCGCCGTAAAAATTCGCTGACCACTTGCCAGCAACCAGGCGAAAATAATGTCGGTGCCTCCGCCAGTAACTCCTCCGTACATTACCACCGCTATAGGAGTCCCGATCAGCGGGGCTACCACCGCAACAATCCCTCCGGTTATCAAAGCGGTTTTAAACTTGAAACCGTATTTTTTTGCCATAAACCCTACGATCAGGCCGATTGCAATATTTACCAAAGCAAAGGGGATGGTTCGGGGATTGGTGATCATCCCTTGTATCACATTGGTCAGTCCTCCCGTTAAGGCACCGGCAAATGGGCCCAACACCACCGCTACAAAAATGGTTCCCACAGTATCCAGGAACAAAAGGGGAATTTGCAGAGTCTGGGCCAACGTTCCCAGCACAATGTTTAGTACCACTCCTAAAGATGCATAAATCATACCCCCGGTGGAGGAAAAGGGGGCTGCTTTTTTCTGAAGTTCCATCATATCCACTCCTCTTATAATAAATTTATTATTTAACAATGTTATTATAAGTCATCCTTCGAATGAGTACCAATTGTAATCCTGTATCGAAAAAGAGATTGTTATAAGAAATCGGAATAGGTACGTCCCTTCTTAAAACCCCGTCAATGAACAAAAAAGTGGATTGATTCAAATATTTCACTGCTTCTTGATCTTCTAAGGCCTTGATCATAACCTATCTGTAATCATCAAGCCCCTCTAGTCTTGGGTTCTATCCACCAGGTCCGCTAGTTCCTCAAGAAAAATCTCCGGGTGGGAATGATGAATTTTATGCCCGCCCTCTTCGATCCCTCTGAGTTTGGAGTTCGGCAAGGCTTCCTGGAGTCGTTTTCCATCCTTCTCATAATCCAGCATCCGATCCATCTCTCCGAATAGTATGGTTACCGGGGTGGTGATTTCTTCGTATTGTTCACTGATTGCATTCACCGAATCGTACATATGGGACAGTTCATAGGCCGTGGCGGTAAACTGCTTCGGTCGTAAATACAAGGAGGCAATCTCTTCGATGTACTTTTGGGGAGGTTCCATGGGATCGAAGGCTTGCTCATAAATATTGGGAGCCATTATACTTCCCAGGGGGAGCACCAGGGTATTGGTAATCAGGGGACCGATCACCGGGTAACGGGGTAAGGCGTAAAAACCTTCCGTTGGCGGTTCGTCCATATAGGATACCCCGGCTAAGGAAATCCCTCCCCGTACCTGGTCCGGATAATCCAACAGGTATTGAAGCATCACTGCCCCGCCGTAGGAATGCCCGACGATAATGGGTTGTTCAATCTCCAGTTCATTAAGAGCTTCATGAATGAGCTTGGCCTGCTGTTTCGTGGTCAGCTGATCGGGATGGTCATATTCACTGTACCCATACCCCGGCCGATCAAAGGCAATCGCTTCATATTCATCGGCCACGTCATCGAAAATGGAAAGGGTGAACTCCTGCAAGGTACCGTCCCTGCCATGCAAAAGCACCACGGGAACCCCCGAACCCCCTCTTACATAGTGAAGATCCTCTTCGCTGCTGGCCGTAGATACAAAGTCCCCCTGGGGAGGATAGTCCGCCTCGATACTTCTGGTTTTTAAAAATGTATATCCGTACAGTATTAGTGCTAGTAGAATCGTTGCCGCCAGAATACCGGTCAATATGCTTTTAGGCATCTTTCTTTTTCTCCTTTTCATTATCATTTCCCCACCTTTTTATCAAATAGCCTTTGTTCTTATTTTAACAAAAAACAACGATGCTTTTACATGTTTATCCCTAACCATAGGGTAGGGGACGTAGGGTAGGGGACGGAGGTGTTTGATTCATCATGAACCGAATACCTCCGTCCCTTTTGGTTTACTTTGGTTTACTTTGGTTTACCACGATGCCTTTTCTCGCAGTAGTTCTTTCAGTTTATTATAACTCTTCTCAAATATAACCGGGTCGATCTCCTTACCCTTTATACTTTCCATTAACTCCAGAGCATTGTCCATTCGATAGGATCGGTAAACCCTGGGCTCTGTTATGGCCTCAAAGATATCCGCAATTTTTATAATCCTGCTGTACAGCGGGATATTTTTCCCTGATATTCCATCGGGGTAGCCTGTCCCATCCCAGTTTTCATGATGATGTCTAATGGATTTCCCGGTCACCGGACTTTGCCGCTTTCCCTTCCATGCTTTTACATATAATTCCTGTGAGTACACCGGATGTTTTTTCATTATTTCCCACTCTTCAGCATTTAGTTTTCCTCTTTTATACAGTATTTCCTCGGGAATTTGGCTTTTGCCGATATCATGGTATAATGCCGCTTCTCTAAGAATGGCGTTTTCTTCGCCGGGTAGATTTATTTCCCCGGAAATAGCCGAGGCAATCTCCACAACATTGGATGAATGCATGAAGATATCCATGGTAAAGTAGTCACTGATCACTATCATGTTATGATTTTCTCTAAAATTATCCATTTGCCTAGGCAGATTACTTCACGAGTAGTTGATGCCCCTTGCCCCAGGTCCTCTGCCGCCCTCCTTCCTTATTTGCCGAATCCTGTAACCACATGAATCCTCAGGTCCATTTCTTTAAACGGGTGCAAAATTATTTTGGTTTTCACTTGTTCCCATTAATCTGTTGCAGTATTTCCTTCTGCCGATTTCTTCTCCTCTTCTTCTTCCATTTTTTCATTTTCTTCCGGTAGGTTTTTTTCATTTTTACCAACAACTTCAAAGCATCATCTCCTTATATTTCCGTTACAATCAATCAACTTTAAATCGTCTTAGGATTTCGTTAAGATCCTGGGCTAGTGTTGCCAGTCCATCACTGGCGGAGGAGATTTCTTCCACCGAAGAGGCCTGTTCTTCTACTGATGCGGAAATTTCTTGGGTTGAGGCGGAGTTTTCTTCAGCGATTGCTGAAAGGTTTTGTAAGGCATCGAGGATTTCCTGTTTTTTCCCTTCCATCTCTTCCCCTGAAACATTAAGATTTTCAATCCCTTTTCCCGACTCTTTAATGGCCCTTTCAATGGTTTGGTATTTTTCCTTGGTGTCGACGACTTTTTCCCCTTGCTCCTCTAAAATTTTCGCTACGCTTTCCATGGTCTTAACGGACTGTTGGGCGTTTCCTTGAAGTTCTCGTACCACTCCATCAATGGTTTCTGTGGACTTCGAAGATTCTTCCGCTAATTTTCGAATCTCTTCCGCCACCACCGCAAAGCCTTTGCCTGCCTCACCGGCACGGGCGGCTTCAATGGCGGCATTTAAGGCCAGCAAATTGGTTTGCTCCGAAATCGATGCAATTACACTACTGGCCTGACCGATTTTGTTGGCACTTTCATTGGTGTTTTCAATGCCTTTTTGTACTTCTTTCGTCTTTACGTTGCTCTCTTTGGCAATTTCCGTCAGAGCTTCGATTTCCAGAAATCCGTCCTCTACCGCTTTTCCAACAACCCTATTGGATTCATTAAGTGCTTGCATGTAATTTTGATCTTTTTCTATGATATTTCCAAGTTCCAACCCTTTGTTAGAACCTTCTTCTGCATTCGTCGCTTGATCCGCAGCACTTTTTGCTATTTCCTCTACGGTTTTTGCCACTTCCTCCGCTGCCGTGGCCGATTGTTGAGAGGTTGCCGTAAGCTCTTCCGATGAAGCACTTACCTTTTCCGAGGAGTCCTGTACAGAAGATAGTACCTCCCTTAAATTATCGACGATTTCCTGGAAGCTCCTGCCTAGCACTCCCACCTCATCTTTTCGATTTTTTATTTTTTCATCGATATCCCGGGTCAGATCCAGATTGGAAAGTCTCAAGGAGTCTTCTTTTATGGCCATCAGGGGCTTGGATATATTATGGCCCACAACATAGGTGGCGCCGGAGGCCAACAGTAAAAGTGATACGATCCCTAGGATCAACGTGTTTTGCATAGTATTAGCACCGGCCAGCACTTCATTTCTGTTCGCCGTAACAATTAAGGTCCAGGGACTGTTTTCAATAGTACTGTAACCGGCAAACAGTTCCTCTCCTTCAAAGGTATAGGCCCCGAAGCCATCTTCTCCGGTAAGGGCCTGTTGTAGAATCTTGGCTGTGGAGCTCAATGCGCTTTCGGATTTTGCTTCGTTAATTGCATTGTATTCGTCGGTTATAAAATCTCTATTTCTATGGGCTGCCACGGTTCCTTCCTGATTAATCGCATAGGCATAGCCGCTTTCCCCATAGGTTATGGTGTCTGTAATCGCACTCAGACCAAAGCCGTCCCGGGTTCCAAATACAAAACCTACAACTTCATCATTTTCAGTAATGGGCGCTACATAGGTAACCTCTGGATTACCTGTGGTCGGACTGATTAAAATATCCGAAACCGAAGCTTCTCCTGTTTCCAGGGCTTTTTGAAAGTATGCCCGATGGTTCACATCAATGGACTCACCGGAAATTAGTTGCAGGTTTCCCTCAAGATCAATTACCCCCAGGTTTAAAAAATTACTGCGTTCCAGCTGATTCCTAAGAACCCCTCTTTGTACACTGAAATTCATGCTTTCAATATCTTCTCTGGAAGCGATCATCTCCAACGTACGTATTTGCGTTTCCACTCTTGCTTCCACAACTTCCGAAGCTTCTGCAGCCAAGCTACTGAGGGCATTGGTAGCTTCCTCTTCCAGGGCGGTGGATGCTATGTAAATTGAAATACCCCCAAATAAAACAAATCCTATCAGAAACATACTTCCGAAAACAACAATCAGTCGATGTTTAATACTCTTCATAAATATTCCTCCCGAAATTTTTTGTAGTCTATGCTTAAACACACCTTGTTTTTTTACCCATATTCTTTAATCATTATGGCATTACCAGGGCAATCCCTACAATAGTGCCCTTGTACATATCCCTTAGTACAATTGTACATTTATACTTCATTTCTCTAATTTCCCGGGATAACCAATTGAATCCTCTTAAGTATTATGGTATGTTTAATAATGCCTTTCGATGAAATATTAACAATATTTGGATTTTTCATTTTTTTGTACATCTTTCCCCACTATCCACCGTAGTACAAAAAATAGTGAAGGAGATTACCATTTATGAGTGACCTCGCAGTTTTAAACAAACTTGATACCATAGCAAAAAATCTTCAATACGCCCCCGAGGAGTCGATCGAAAAAATCGATACCATCCTCAATGATGAAGGGGCTTTATCCCGGAAAGTTCATATGAAAGGACTATATTATAAGGGATGCGCCCTAATGTTCTCTGAGAATACCCCGGAAATGAAAGCTATCGCCAATAAACTGAAAAACGTTGCCGAAAGACTTCAAGACCGGGAAAATATGATGCGCAGCTACAATTTGCTTGGCATTGCCCATTGCAATCTGAACGATCACTACCAAGCCATTACTTTTTATAAAAAAGGGTATAGCCTGGCCCAATCCCTGAAAGACTGTAGAATGGTCGCCGTACAGGCCTTAAATATTTCCGATGTCTTGTTTGCTATGGAAAAATACAAAAACGCAAAGGATTTTGCGCAAATTTCAATTATCCATTCAACAAAAATCCACTACCATCGGCTGACAGCCACGGCCCATTGTCGTTTAGCCAATATTCATTTATTGGAAAAAGATTGCCCCAGCGCCCTTTTAGCCCTTCAGGATGCAAAAAAGCATATTGCTTCCGACTTTCAACCCTTGGACTTTTTTTATTATGATCTTACGCAGGCCAAAATCTCCCTGTACAAAGGCAACCTGGACCAGGGGAAACATCTCCTGGATCAAGCAAAGGCCCACTTGCAGATAAAAAAGACCCAAAGGACGGAGATATTATTGGCCATCGCCCACAGTGACCACGAGGGTGCCCGGGGCAATTTGCAGGAAGCTGAAAAGTTGTTGTTGAGGGCTTTAGGTTTATGTCGTGCCCTTAATAAAATAAAACTGGAAATTGAAATTTGTTCTAAACTTTCAAGCTTGTATGCTAAAATGAATCAGCCTAATTTAGAAAACCGCTTTCTTAAACGATGGATTAGACTAAAATCCGAAAGGTTTCATGCCTTCTGTGACTATGATATTATGAAGGATTTCATGGAAAATGATTTTAACAGAAACACCTGCATAACCTTACAAAAAGAAAATGCAAAACTAAAGGAAGAACGGGTCCAGTGTGAGCAAGGTTTTCATAATCAGCGCCGATTCAATGAGAAATTCGATCAAATCATGATGAAGCCCAACCTTTCCAGCACCCTGCTAAACTTTAAAGATGCCTTAAAAGAACTTCATCCAACAAATAGCTTTTCGTTTTATTATTATAATCATGCAGAAAGTCATTGGCTGGACTTATATCAAAATCTACGTTTTGACGCCGCACAAAAACCTGAGTTAAACGAGGTGCTATATAAATCCGGTAAGTTAACGGAAAAAGATAGCGGTTCCGCCTTCTATCAATACGCCCACACGGAGTTTACCCATTGCGTGGCTTTGTTCTGTGTAAATAAGGAGGGGGATGTGCTGACTGTAATTTTGCAAAATTTCCATCTGCTGAATCTTCCCGAGGCTATGGAGACCTTTATAAAAAGAGTGATGCTTTATTTATTCTGCTTAATTGAGATAAATCGGTGCAACGATCACAGTCCTCAGTATTTAAAAACTTTACAAAGCTTCAACTTAACCAAAACGGAAAAAGAAATTGTACAATACGTGTGCCAGGGATTAAGCAATAAAGAAATTGCCAGTAAATGCAATGTATCCGTTTATACCGTGCGAAATCAACTGTCTTTTGTTTTCACTAAGATGGGAGTATCCAATCGGTATGAAGTCATCAGCAAGCTTCTTAATATTTCCCAAGATTCTTTTTCCTAAACCCTAAGGGACAAACCAAAGGGGACGGAGCATTCCCGTAATCGTCTTAAATAGGATTTGAAAAAAGAATGACCTCGCGATAGAATTAGATAAGTGTTCCCGAGAAGGACAAATCTAAAACTATTGGAGGTCATTCATT
>NZ_SUMG01000030.1 GCF_009910325.1 Isachenkonia alkalipeptolytica | reverse complement strand
ATGGTACTTGGTGGGTGACTGCCTGGGAGAGTAGGTCGTCGCGGCTTGATGTTCCAGGGTAGCTCAACGGTAGAGCATTCGGCTGTTAACCGACAGGTTGGAGGTTCGAGTCCTCTCCCTGGAGCCAACATTTAACGCGGGGTGGAGCAGCTGGAAGCTCGTCGGGCTCATAACCCGGAGGTCACAGGTTCAAATCCTGTCCCCGCAACCATTTAATTTCATATTGTAAAGCAATAAAGGGTCTCATTTCACCCAGAAAAAATGAGAACCAAAGCCATGGCCCCTTGGTCAAGCGGTTAAGACACCGCCCTTTCACGGCGGTAACAGGGGTTCGATTCCCCTAGGGGTCACCACACAAATGGGAGCATAGCTCAGCTGGGAGAGCACCTGCCTTACAAGCAGGGGGTCACAGGTTCGAGCCCTGTTGCTCCCACCATTTATGACCTAACCGGATTTGCAAAACAAATCCTAGGTAGGTCAGTTAGTACACGCGGCCTGGTAGTTCAGTTGGTTAGAATGCCAGCCTGTCACGCTGGAGGTCGAGGGTTCGAATCCCTTCCAGGTCGCCAATAAAATTTTAATAATGTATTACATGAGCTGGCGTAGCTCAATTGGAAGAGCAACTGACTTGTAATCAGTAGGTTGCGGGTTCGAGTCCCATCGCCAGCTCCACACACATGCGGGTGTGGCGGAACTGGCAGACGCACTAGACTTAGGATCTAGCGCTCCGGCGTGGGGGTTCGAATCCCTTCACCCGCACCATTTATTTCTGAATAGGATTAGGGCTCATAGCTCAGCTGGTTAGAGCGCACGCCTGATAAGCGTGAGGTCGGTGGTTCGAGTCCACTTGAGCCCACCATTTTCATTCAAAACACAATAGTTAAGCCCAAATAGCTCAGTCGGTAGAGCAGAGGACTGAAAATCCTCGTGTCCGTGGTTCAATTCCGCGTTTGGGCACCAATTAACAAGGGTAATCCCCTTGTTTTTTTTGTGTTCTTTTTTTTAGAATTTACAATTCGCCTCCCTTAGTAGTATAATTATATAGTTGCTGTTGAATTTTTCGGGTAAAGCCCGCAAAATTTTGCATCTTTTTCCTAAACCCCGGGGAGACTATTGAGATTCTTCGGGTTTTGTGAAATAATATAAGAAGAGGAAATGAAGCTAAAGATAAGAGGTGTTGAATTTGAGAGAAGTTTTTGAAATTGTGCAAAATATCGGATTTAAAGATTTAATTGACATAGGGATCGTGGCCTATGTGTTTTATAAAATTTATATGCTTCTTAAAGAAACCCGGGCAAAACAACTGGTTAAGGGAATTGTGGTACTACTGGTGGTAACCCAGTTAAGTGAATGGTTTCAATTACATGTAATGAATTGGATTCTTATCAATACCATGACTGTGGGGTTGATTGCCCTGCTGATTGTTTTTCAACCGGAACTTCGAAGAGCCTTGGAGTATATTGGGCGAACCAAACTGTTGTCAAAATCCATGCAGGATTTGGAATACCATGAGTTGGAAAATATTGTTAATGAAATGATGGAGTCCATCAGCTCCCTGTCCCGTCAAAAGATCGGGGCATTAATCGTGATTGAAAAAGATACGGGACTTAGTGAAATCGCCGAATCGGGAACCATCTTGGATGCGAATATTTCCCGGGGGTTACTGATCAATATCTTTATGCCCAACACCCCTTTGCATGACGGAGCCATTATTATACGAAATAATAAAATACTAGCGGCGGCCTGTTTTTTACCCCTATCGGATAACCCCAGCTTAAGCAAGGACCTGGGAACAAGACATCGAGCGGGCGTGGGTATATCGGAAAAATCCGATGCCTTTGTGGTAATGGTCTCGGAAGAAACCGGAGCGATTTCTGTTGCCCAGCATGGAAAACTGAGCCGATTCTTAGATACCAAAACCTTAAAAACCCGAATTGTAAATACCATGAAGCCTGAGAGAACAAAAAAATCCTGGCGATTCTTTAAGCTGAAATGGAGGCAAAATCATGAAAATGATGAATCGGATGCAAAATAATATTAAAGACTGGTTTGGTCGGAACCTGGGTGCGAAAATCATGGCGATTCTTTTTGCTCTTTTCATGTGGATCTATGTGATGAGTGTGATTAATCCCACAATCAGCGATAATATTAACAATGTACCCGTGGAACTTTTAAATATGGAAGAACTGGAAAGTGCAGGGATCGTAATTAAGGGGGAAGAAGAACATACGGTGAATGTACGGGTCACAGGAAGAAGTGACCAGGTGTATCGAATTTCCCGGGAGGATATTGTAGCTACCGCTGATCTTTCCGGTCACCAAAACATCGGTGCAAATAATCTTCAGGTCATGGTGGAGGTAGACGCCGATGTGGAAGTGGAGCATAACCCTCGATTCATTCGGGTGGAGTTGGAAGAAGTGGTTAGAAAACAGAAAAACGTGGACATCAATATCCTGGGAGAGCCGGCGGAGGGCTATGTCCTGGGAGAGACGAGAATGACCCCCTCAGTGATCTGGATTGAAGGACCGGAGAGCAGCGTAAACTCCGTGGAAGCCATTATAGCAGAGCTGCAATTGGAAGAGGAGAGCACCGATGTTGTGGCCAATCTTACATTAAAGCCTGTGGACTCCCGAGGAAATGAGGTTTCCGGTGTGCAGCTTGAATCCGATGTTGTGGAAGTGGTTCTGCCGGTGGAACGTACCAAAACCGTGATTATCGAACCGGACTTGGATATTGAAGCCGCCGAGGGGTATACCATAAGAAATACCCGGGTCACCCCGAGAAGTATAATGGTTCAAGGGCCCGAGGATCAACTGGAGGATTTAACCAGGGTGGACACGGAACTCATTGAGCGTAGGGATTTAACGGAAAATGAAAGTGTGGAGGTGGATTTAATCCTCCCCGATGGAATCAACCTCTACAATGAACGAAGCGTCACCGTGGAAATTGAAGTATCGGAAATTGTGGAAGAGGCCTACGAAATAAGAGGGGATGAGTTGGAAATTGAAAATCTGGGGCAAGGACTGGAAATCGAAGAGGAAACCCTGCCGGATTCTTATACCGTCACGGTAACAGGTCCGGAAGATATTCTTGAAAATCTAAGCCGGGAAGATTTTCGGATCACCTTGGACCTGGAAGGGCTGGAAGGGGGGACCCATAACGTTGAACCCGCCATTGAAGAAATCAACGGATTGGAAGACCCCTTGGTGGAAGTCAGCCTGGATCCCGATGAGTTTTCCCTGGAGTTAGTGGGAGAGACACCGGATGATGAGGAAAATGAAGAAGACGAAGAAGATGAGGAAGAAGAGGATGAAGAGGAAGAAGACAACGGTTAAGAAGAAGGAGAGAATAACGGGTAAAAACTTGAGCCTTGAGGTGAGCCTTTGGAAAAAGCCATGGAAGTAATCTTAAATAGTACCAATGATGCCATCATTGCTGTAGACCGGGAGGAAAAGATCACCCTGTTTAATCCCGCGGCGGAGAAAATCACCGGTTATAAGGCGTCGGAGGTACGTAATAAAAAAGTAGAAAATTTCATTAAAGAAACCCGGCTGCCCCATGTGTTGAAAAGCGGGGAGGCGGAGATGAACCGAAGACAGGCCCTGGGCAACACTATTATCATCACCAGTCGTATGCCGGTGAAGGATGACTTAGGAAAAATCATTGGAGCCGTGGCCATCTTTCGGGACGTTACCGAGATGGCGGACTTGAATTATGAAATATACCAATTAAAGGAAATGCAAAGTATGTTGGAGGCCATCTTTAACGCGACCCAGGATGCCATATCCGTCTGCGATGAGAAGGGGATCGTGGTCATGGTGAATCCTGCATACACGGATTTAACCGGCCTGAAGGAAGAGGAGATCATCGGCAGACACACCCTGAATGACATTGTGGAAGGGAAAAGCGTCCATCTGGAGGTTTTAAATACCAAACAGGCGGCGGAAAGAACCCGGCTCCGGGTGGGAAAATACAACAGAGAAGTGATCTCCAGCGCAGCGCCGATTATGGTAGAGGGCGTGTTAAAAGGAAGCGTGGGGGTACTCCATGATGTTACGGATATTAAAAGCCTGACTAAGGAATTGACCGAGGCGAAAAAGATTATTCGCAAGCTGGAAGCGAAGTACACCTTCGATGATATTATCGCTAACGATGAAAAAATGATCCAGGTGCTGGATAAAGCCAAGAAGGCGGGGATTACTCCGGTAACCGTGCTTCTGAGAGGGGAGAGCGGAACGGGGAAGGAACTTTTTGCTCATTCCATTCACAACCTCTCGGAGCGAAAATACAATCAATTCGTCCGGGTAAACTGCGCCGCCATCAGTGAGAGCCTGCTGGAAAGTGAGCTTTTCGGTTATGAAGAGGGGGCCTTTACCGGAGCCAGAAAAGGGGGGAAAACCGGTCTCTTTGAAGAGGCCCACGGAGGCACCATCTTTCTGGATGAGATCGGAGAGATCCCGGTAAGCACCCAGGTAAAGCTCCTACGAGTCCTCCAGGAAAAGGAGATTATGCGGGTGGGAGGCACCAAACCGGTTCCTGTGGATGTTCGGGTAATTGCAGCGACCAATGCCCATTTGGAAGACTTGATGCGGGAGGGGAAATTCCGGGAGGACCTCTATTACCGGTTAAATGTTTTCCCCATTGAAATCCCTCCCCTGCGAGAACGAAAAGCGGACTTATATCCCTTGGTCATGTATTTGGTACGAAAGTTCAATCAAGAGTATGGAAGAAATGTGGATGAAATATCCGATGAAGCCCTCAGTCACTTGAAAAAATACGATTGGCCCGGGAATGTAAGGGAGTTGCAAAATTATATCGGACGCACCCTGGTTAATATAAAATACCAGGAAGCACTGATACAAAAAAAGCATCTGCCGAAGTTTTTTGATAATGACCAACGAACCCTTTCCAAGGGGGAAAAAGTCCTGCCGGAGGAGGGGGAAGAGAAGGGAAAAACCATTGTCCCCTTAAAGGATGTCCTGGCAAGGGAAGAGAAAAAAACCATTCAGCAGGCCCTTGAAGAAATGAAGGGAAATCGCAGAGCCACGGCAAAAGCCCTGGGACTGTCGGTTCGAAACCTGTATTATAAAATGGAAAAATACGGAATCTAAACAGTGAAAAAAATTGCAGTATAAGTGCAATTTTTTTCGCTATTTAGGTGCAAAAAACTGCACGATTCCCTCCCTTGCATAAAAGGCAAAAACCGGCCCCGGATGGAACCGGGGAGCATCAAGGTTTTGAAATAAATTTATTAAAGGTCATACTTGGCATAATAGTTGCTACTTTATTAGGTATGGAACGAATAACTTCTATGAGAGAGGTGAAATTTGTGAAAAAATATGTATTAGCGATTAATCCCGGTTCGACTTCAACAAAGGTAGCACTTTTCAAGGAAGAAGAAGCGGTGATGAAAAACACGATTGATCACTCTACCAAGGAACTGGAAAAATACAACAACATAGCGGAGCAATATGAGCTTCGTAAAAACAACATTCTTCAGTGGATGACGGCAAATGGTGTAAAAAAAGAGGAACTGAAAGCGGTGGTAGGTCGAGGGGGTCTTCTACGCCCTATGCCCGGAGGAACCTACAAAGTGACCCCGCCCATGGAAAAAGATTTAAAAATCGGCTATCAGGGAGAGCACGCTTCAAATCTTGGAGGCCTTATCGCGAAAGCCATCGGTGAGGAAGAGGGAGTTCCCTCCTTTATCGTAGATCCGGTTGCCGTGGATGAGTTCACCGAGGAGGCAAGAATTTCCGGAATCCCTCAGATCCAGAGAAGATCCCTGGGTCACGCCCTGAATATTAAGGCGGTGGGTCACCGGGTGGCCAATGAACTGGGAAAAACCTTTCAGGAGGTAAACCTGGTGGTCGCCCATTTAGGCGGAGGCATCTCCGTTGCTCCTGTGAAAAAGGGAAGAATTTTAGATTACAATAACGCCAATGAAATGGGTCCCTTCTCTCCGGAACGTACCGGGGGATTACCGGTGGGCGATCTGGCAAAACTCTGCTTTTCCGGGGAATACGATCTAAAAACCCTAAAAACCAAACTTCGGGGCAAGGGTGGCATCAGTGCCTATCTGGGAACCAACGATGCCCGGGAAGTGGAAGCAAAAATCAAGGAGGGCGATCAAAAGGCGAAGCTGATTTACGATGCCATGGGTTATCAGATTGCTAAAGAAATCGCCGCCATGGCCACGGTACTGGAAGGAAAAATTGACGCCGTGGTGGTTACCGGCGGGATTGCTCATTCCGACTATTTAATGAATTTGATTAAGGAACATGTGGCCTTCCTAGGGGAATTTTTTGTCCATCCCGGGGAAGATGAAATGCAGGCCTTAAACGAAGGAGCCCTACGGGTGTTAATGGAAGAAGAGGAAGCGAAAATCTACGAAGAAGAGGTGAATGTAAATGATTAGAAACTTTGATGAAGTATTGGAGATTGCGAGAAAAAGAGGTCCGAAAAAAGTAGCCCTTGCCTGTGCCGAGGATGTGGATGCCCTTAAAGCCATCAACGAAGCGAAAAAAACCGGAATCGTGGAAGCGATTTTAGTGGGGGACGAAGAAAAAATCAAAGCCAATGCAAAAGCGGAAAACATTGATATTACCCAGTATGAAATTGTCCACGAAGGGGACATGGTGGAAGCTTCCAGAAAAGCGGTGGAATTAGTATCCACAGGAAAAGCCCATATGGTAATGAAGGGCTTAGTGGATACCTCGATTATTTTAAAAGCGGTACTGGATAAGGAAATCGGACTACGAACGGGAAACCCCCTTTCTCATGTGGCCCTGTTCCAGGTTCCCGGTTTTGATAAAATGCATTTGGTAACCGATGCGGCCATGACCATTGCGCCGGATTTGGAAGGGAAAAAAGCTTTAATCAACAATGTGGTACCCGTGGCCAATGCCCTGGATATTCAAATGCCCAAGGTGGCAGTGATCTGTGCTAAGGAAAAGGCGAACCCGAAAATGCCGGATACCATGGATGCCCAGGCCCTGCAGGAAATGAATGAAAAGGGAGAAATTAAAGACTGTATCGTGGGTGGTCCCTTGGCCCTGGATAACGCAGTATCGAAAAAAGCCGCCGAGATCAAAGGAATTGACCATCCCGTTGCGGGGGATGCGGATATTCTTCTGACGGGAGATATTGAAGCGGGTAATGTTTTATATAAGTCCATGATCTATTTTGGACAGGCCAAAAATGCGGGAGTCATCGTAGGAGCCAAAGCTCCCATCGTCTTAACTTCCCGAGCGGACAGTGATGAAGCCAAGCTTTATTCCATTGCCCTGGGCGTACTATGTGCAGCGGAATTCTTTGATAAATAAAAGTATTTGTGTAACAGTTGTGATAAAGGTTTTAAAATCTAAAAAGAGGTGAAACAATGAAGGAAGCAAAAAGAATTTTAACCATCAATCCCGGTTCCACGTCTACAAAAATCGCGATTTTTGATGATGAAAAACCGGTGTTTGAAGAAGTGCTACGCCATTCATCGGAGGAAATCGGGAAATACGAGACGATTTTCGATCAATATGAATTTCGAAAAAACGTAATTTTGGAAACCTTAAATGAAAAGGGTATCAACTTAACGAAGCTTGCCGCCGTGGTTGGACGGGGCGGATTGTTAAAGCCCATCGCCGGCGGCACCTACCGGGTGGATGAAAACATGCTGGAGGATCTGAAAGTCGGCGTACTTGGGGAACATGCCTCAAACCTAGGGGGCGTGTTGGCCTATGAAATTGCCGAGCAGCTGAATATTGAATCCTTTATCGTAGACCCGGTGGTAGTGGATGAAATGAAGGATATTGCCAGAATCTCGGGAATGCCGGAAATTGAAAGAAAAAGCATTTTCCATGCCTTGAATCAAAAGGCAGTGGCCAGACGAGCGGCCAAGGACTTCGGAAAGGCTTATAATGAGCTAAACCTGATTGTGGTTCATTTAGGCGGCGGGGTTTCCATCGGTGCCCATGAAAAAGGACAGGTCATAGACGTGAACAACGCCTTAGACGGAGAAGGTCCGTTTTCTCCAGAGCGATCCGGGGGACTGCCTGTTGGGGATTTGGCGAAATTATGTTTCTCCGGGGAATACACCCATAAAGAGATCAAAAAACTGATTACCGGTAACGGCGGACTGGTTGCCTATTTAAATACCAACGATGGCCGGGAAGTGGTGGATATGATTGAAAAAGGTGATAAAAAGGCGGAAACTGTCTACAAAGCCATGGCCTATCAAGTAGCCAAGGAAGTGGGAAGCTCAGCCGCAGTACTAAAGGGTAAGGTGGACGGAATTGTGCTCACCGGCGGTATTGCTTATGATAAGCTGTTTGTGAAGTGGATCGAAGACCGGGTATCCTTTATTTCCGACGTACTGGTTTATCCAGGAGAGGATGAAATGATTGCCTTAGCCCAGGGTGGACTGCGGGTACTGAACAAAGAAGAAGAGGCCAAACTATACAGATAGGTGATAAAAGTGAAAAACAATAGAATTCGCATCATTATCGGGCATTATGGAAGCGGCAAAACCGAGTTTTCCGTAAACTATGCCATTAAGTTAAAAGAAGCATATGATAAGGTAACTCTGGCAGACCTGGATGTGGTCAACCCCTATTTTCGGTCCCGTCAGCAGGAAGAAATGCTTACAAGTAAAGGTATTACCGTGATCGGAAGCAGCATTAAAGGTTCCGGGTCTGATCTTCCCGCAGTTTCCGGCGGGGTGTTAGGCCCCCTGCAAAGTGAAGATACCCAGGTTGTGCTAGACGTCGGCGGAGACTCGGCGGGGGCCAGAACCCTAGGTCGTTATGAAGAATACTTCACGGAAGGAAACTACGATATGTTTTGTGTGGTCAATGCCAATCGGGAGCAAACCTCCACCGTGGAAGGGATTCTTCGACACGTCTATGCCATCGAAAAAACAGCGAAGGCAAAGGTGACGGGAATCATCAACAATACCCATCTGCTGCGGGATACCACCGTAGAGGAAGTATTAAAGGGCCAGAAGCTCTGCAAAGAAGCGGCGGAAAAACTGAGGGTTCCGATCAAATATGTTGCAGCTATTGAAGAGGTAGCAAAGAAGCTGCCCTCTGACATAGAAGGGGAAATTTTCCCCATAAAGATGTATATGCGTGAAAAATGGATGTAAATTAAGGGAGGGAAAACCAATGGCAAAAGGTAAAGTGTATTTCGATGATGATATCTGTAAAGGGTGTGAACTTTGTACCACGGTATGTCCGGTAAACATTGTAGTGATGGACAAGGAAAGAATCAATGCGAAGGGCTATCATCCCGCAACCGTAAGCGATATGGATAAATGTATCGGTTGCGCCAACTGTGCAATCATGTGTCCGGATTCGGTTATTACAGTAGAGCGAGAAAAAAAATAAAAAAATTGTAAGGAGGGAATAAAAAATGTCTAAAACCTTAATGAAAGGGAACGAAGCCTTAGGAGCGGCGGCGATCAAAGCCGGATGCAAATATTTCTTCGGATATCCTATTACACCACAAAATGAATTACCGGAATATATGTCAAGAGAACTGCCGAATATCGAAGGTGGCGCTTTTGTGCAAGCGGAATCGGAAGTCGCGGCCATCAATATGATCTATGGAGCCGCCGGTGCCGGTGCACGATGTATGACCAGCTCCTCCTCTCCCGGAATGGCCTTAAAACAAGAGGGAATTTCTTATATCGCCGGAGCGGAGCTTCCCGCGGTAATCGTGAATATTTCCCGGGGAGGACCGGGACTTGGAGGAATTCAACCTTCTCAGGCCGATTATTTCCAATCCACCAGAGGGGGAGGAAACGGAGACTACCGTCACCTGGTATACGCTCCCGCCACCATTCAAGAAGCGGTGGATTTGGTTATGGAAGCCTTTGATGTGGCGGACTACTACCGAAATCCGGTAATCGTTATCGGGGATGGAATGATTGGACAAATGATGGAGCCCGTGGAGTTCAAGGAACAGAAAAAACGGGAATTACCGGCGAAGGACTGGGCCACAACGGGAACCAATGAAGAGCGAACACCAAACATCATCAACTCCTTAGCCTTGGATCCGGCAAAACTGGAAGAGCACAACCAAAAACTGACCCGAAAGTATAAGGAAATGGAAGAAAAAGAAGTTCGACATGAGGACTATAAAGTAGAGGATGCGGAGTTCGTATTCGTGGCCTACGGAACCACTTCAAGAATCACAAGAAACGTAGTGGATGCCTTACGGGAAGAAGGCATTAAAGCGGGAATGATTCGACCCATTACCCTATGGCCTTTCCCCACGGCGGCGATTCAGAACGTACCGGCTTCCACAAAAGCCTTACTATCGGTGGAAATGAGTGAAGGACAAATGGTGGATGATGTGAAGATTGCCAACGAAGGCAGACTTCCCGTATATCACTATGGACGGTCCGGGGGTATGATTCCCGAGCCGAAGGATATTATTGCAAGAGCTAAGGAAATCTTAGGAGGTGTTAAATAATGGCCCTAGTATACGAAAAAACTAAAGGATTAACGGAAAAACAAACCCATTATTGCCCGGGATGTACCCATGGGGTAATTCATAAACTGGTAGGGGAAGTTTTAGTAGAGCTTGGGGTTCTCGGCAAAAGTGTGGGGGTAGCCCCGGTAGGTTGCTCTGTACTGGCCTATGACTACTTTAACTGTGACATGCACGAAGCCGCTCATGGTCGTGCCCCGGCGGTGGCAACGGGAATTAAACGGGTATTGCCGGAGCATACGGTATTTACCTACCAGGGAGACGGAGATTTAGCATCCATCGGTACCGCAGAAATTATTCATGCGGCTCATCGTGGAGAAAAGTTTACAACAATCTTCGTAAACAACGCAATTTACGGAATGACCGGAGGACAAATGGCACCGACGACCTTAATCGGACAAAAGGCCACCACGTCACCCTATGGTAGAGATCAAGCTTCCACAGGAATGCCCCTGAAGGTTTCTGAAATGCTTGCAACCATTGACGGCGCCGCCTTTGTGGAGCGGGTATCGGTACACGACGTTCCCAATATCCGAAAAGCGAAAAAAGCCATCAAGAAAGCTTTCCAGGTACAAATCGACGGTACAGGATTCGGAATTGTGGAGATTCTTTCCACCTGTCCAACCAACTGGGGAATTACACCGGTGGATTCACTGACCTGGTTAAAAGAAAACATGATTCCATACTATCCGCTTGGCAACTTTAGAACACCAGAGGAGGGTAAATAATATGGCTGAAGAAAAAATTATCATGGCTGGATTCGGTGGACAGGGCGTCATGTCCATGGGACAGTTGTTAACCTATGCAGGAATGATTGAAGAGAAAAACGTATCCTGGTTACCTTCCTACGGACCGGAGATGCGAGGGGGAACGGCGAACTGTTCGGTGATTGTTTCCGATAAGCAGGTGGGCTCTCCCATCATTACCAATGATGCAACCTCCGCCATCGTTATGAACCTTCCTTCTCTGGATAAGTTTGAAAGCGATGTTCAAAAACAGGGGAAACTGTTAATCAATGCATCCCTGATCGAAAAGAAAGCCAGCCGGGATGACCTGGACGTGTATTATATTAAGGCCAATGAAATTGCCAATGAAATTGGGAATGCCAAGGTTGCTAACATGGTAATGCTTGGGGCCTATTTAGAAATCACAAAGATTGTCAAGGTGGAATCCGTGATTGAAGCCTTGAAAAAAGTTTTCGGACCGGCGAAGGAACACTTGGTACCAATGAATAAAGATGCCTTGGAAAAAGGTGCGGAAGCGGTAAGATAAGTTGTTGGAAGTAGAATTTGTGCCGGGTACACAGATTCTTTGGGAAATGTAGAATAAAAAAACAAGGATCTTCGGGATCCTTGTTTTTTTATGGGAAAATTAAGCGATGGAATTCTGGGGACATTTCCTGCCGTCGGTTAAATAGAAGCACCGGGGCTTACATCGAAGGCAGGGATTGACCGGTTGTCCCTGTTCCCCTTTTATAATCCATTTAGAGTCTACCAAGAGGCCCCGGCCCACGGCAACAAAATCCGAAAGTTCTTTTTTAATGATGGCTTCCCCCTCCTCGGGGGTTCGAATACCGTTAACCACCACCACGGGGATGTTCAAGGCTTTTTTCGTCTCCATCCCGGTGTAAACGATCCAACTATAGGGGAAGGACTCGGGAGGCTTGGGTAGGTCTTTTTCTTCAGCGATGCCGGCGGAAATATGAAGCAGGTCCACCCCCATCTGCTCCAGTTCCCGGGAAATTTCAATCCCTTCTGCTAAGGTAGGGGTGTTACCCCCGTGGCGATAACCGATAATAAAGTTTTCCGGAAGGTTTCCCTTAAGCAGGGTTAAGAGTTCCTTTGCAAACCGCAGGCGGTTTTCCGGGCTTCCTCCGTAGGCATCCTCCCGGTGGTTGGTCAGGGGAGATAAAAACTGGTTGATCAAATAGCCGTGGGCACCATGGATCTCGATGCCGTCGTAGCCCGCCTCCTCTGCTCGAAGGGCGGCGACGAGAAATTCCTTTTGTATGCCCTTGATCTCTCCCCGGGTAAGGGCCTTGGTAATTCGGCCGTCGGGCAGTTCATAACGGGAGGGAGCCAAGGGTTCCGAGGCAACGCTTTTCGGTGCCTTGTCCCCGGCATGATGGATTTGAAGCAGGGATTTGCTGCCCCGGGATCCTAAAACCCCGGCGATTTTAGAAAGGCCCTCCACCTGCTTATGATCCCAAATCCCCAGTTGACTGGGGGCCAGGCGACCGATTTTGGAAATCGCAGTGGCTTCCACCACCACCAGGCCCACTTGACCGATTCCCCGTTTTTCGTAGTGGCGGATATGTTCATCGGAAACCCTGCCGGTATCGTCGGACCAGTTGAAGCATACCATAGGGGGCATTACCAGACGATTGGGGATAAGGTGTTCCTTTAAGGTGTACTCAGAATAAAGTGACGGCAAAGAAATAACCTCCTTTTGAAGTATAATGTTTTTTTGAAATATAATCTTTCAGATCAGTATCTTTCGGATCACTATCTTTCGGATCACTATCTTTCGGATCACTATCTTTCGGATCACTAAAAGTATAACATATCTTTAAAGAATTAACAGAAGATTAGGAAAGAAAATTCAGATTTTTTCTGCCGACGGCCTCAAGAATCATCGAAAGGTGATTTCATTGTTTTCCAGGGAATCGATAATCACCAGAGATTCCACTAAATGCCCCTGATCCCGAAGCTCCCGGCCCCCGTTTTGGAAACCTTTTTCAATGACCACCCCGGCGCCGATGAAATGGGCCTTGGCCCCTTGAATAATTTCTATTAAGCCCTTCATCGCTTCCCCGTTGGCAAGAAAATCATCCAAGACCAGAATGTTTTCCCCGGGGGAAAGGTACTGCTTGGAAACCCGGATTTTATAAGTTTTTCCCTTGGTATAGGAGTAAACCTCCCCTTCATAGGTATCGGGGTCCAGGTTTTTGGATTCCAGCTTTTTGGCAAAGACCACGGGAACCTGAAAATACTGAGCCGCAATGGCGGCAATGGCAATTCCCGACACTTCCGCGGTTAAGATTTTATCCACGGGGAGATGGGAAAACCTCCGATGAAATTCCTTCCCCAGTTCATTCAACAACCTAATATCCAATTGATGATTTAAAAACCGGTCCACCTTTAAAATATTCCCCTCCCGGACATGACCTTCGGATAATATTTTTTCCTTTAACAGATCCATAAAATCCCTCCCTGATTTAAAATTTGTTAATCATTATACTATAGAAGAGGATAAAAAGCGACTCCTCTGTCGAAATCTGTCGTTAATAATCGGTTTTTCCAGTTAAGGAGGATGGAGCTTAAAAGGGGAAGAAACAGTGATTGAGTTAATATTTTAATTGTGGTAAAATAGGGAGCAAAGTGTTAGTGAAAATTGCTAACAAGCAGGATACATAATCTTGGATGAATATTTGAATGAATAGATCAACGATAAAAGAAATCCTGGAGGGATCAAGTAATGGGAAAATTATTCGGCACCGACGGCGTACGGGGAATCGCCAACAAAGATTTAACCCCGGAGCTGGCAAATCAATTGGCAAAGGCCGCGGCGGAGATTTTTATCAAGGAGAAGAAGGGCACCGTGGTAATCGGCAAAGACACCCGGATATCCGGGGATTTACTGGAGGCCGCCATGGTTTCCGGTTTTTTAGCCATGGGGGTGGAGGTCATTACCCTGGGGGTCATCCCCACACCGGCGGTGGCCTATGCCACAAGAAAGCTGAAGGCAAATATGGGAGTGGTGATTTCCGCATCCCATAACCCCTATGAGTACAACGGAATTAAATTCTTCAATCATCAGGGTTTTAAGCTGCGGGATGAAATTGAAGAGGAAATTGAAGGATATATTTCCCGCAACCAAACCAGGGATAAATGCCCCACGGGGGATGAAATCGGAAGACTGATTGAAATGGCGGATCCGGAAAAGTTTTACGGAGACTTCGTAGCCTCCACCATAAAAGGGGATTTCAACGGGATGCGAATCGCTATGGACACCGCCCACGGCGCCGCCTATAAAGTAGCTCCTCGAACCTTTCAAAACCTGGGAGCGGAAGTGTTTGTGATCAACGATCAGCCCGACGGAAAAAACATTAACCAAAACTGCGGCTCTACCCACCCCGAGGTGTTAAAGGATGTGGTGGTGGCAAACCAATGCGACATGGGCATTTCCTTTGACGGGGATGCGGACCGACTGATCGCCCTGGATGAAAAGGGGGAAGTGGTGGATGGCGATCAAATTATGGCCATCTGCGGAAGCGATCTGAAGGAAAAGGGCGCCCTGAAAAAAGATACCGTGGTTGCCACGGTGATGAGCAATATCGGACTGGACCTGGCCTTCAAGGGAAAGGACATCCAACTGGAAAAAACCAAAGTAGGGGACCGGTATGTGCTGGAAAAGATGAAAGAAGAGGGGTTTTCCCTGGGAGGGGAACAGTCGGGACATCTGATTTTTCTAGACCACAACACCACCGGGGACGGGCTGCTCAGTGCCCTTAAATTAGCGGAGATTGTCAAGGAGCGTAAAGAACCCTTATCAACCCTAAGCGCCATCATGGAACGTTTTCCCCAAACCCTGGTGAACGCCAAGGTGCCCAATGAGTATAAGGACTCCTTAATGAACAACGAAGTGATCCTTGAGGAAATTCAAAAAGCGGAGAAAATACTGGATGATGAAGGAAGGGTACTGGTCAGACCCTCCGGTACGGAACCCCTGGTCCGGGTGATGATTGAAGGGAAAAACCTGGCCCAGATCCAGGGCTTTGCCCAAAAAATCGCGGGATTGATTGAAGCCCAGTTTTAAGCAGAGGCGATTAATAAAAGCAGAAATTAACAAAAGCGGAAATTAATAAAAGAGCGATTACAATAAGGGCCGACAGGAATGACGCCTAGACTGGGGTTTTCAGTGCAGGAAGCCCCGGTTATTAAGCTGTTAAGGAGGTGAGGCCATGATAAGGGCATGAAAGTAAATAGAGATTTTGATCTAGATTGAACAAGTATTATTGAGCTAAGGATTATTGAACAAAGCACCATTGTCCAAAGCGCCAGGGCTTAACATCCATACGGAATGTTAAGCTGACGAGGATCAGGGTTTATCGAAGCATCGGCGGATGCCCTGCGGTTGATCACGACCGAAACCGGCTTTTAAAACTTTGAAGTGATTCAGAGGACAAAGAGGTCGCGGTGATGAAAAAGCATAAAGGAGAAAGCATATGTGTGGAATAGTGGGATATATCGGAAATCAACAGGCTTCGTCTATTTTAGTGGAGGGGCTGCAAAAATTAGAATATAGAGGATATGACTCAGCGGGACTGGCGATTTATAATGACGGAGAAATCGGGGTTCAAAAGTATAAGGGACGGCTAAAGATCCTGGAGGACCATTTAGAGAAAAACCCCATGGGGGGATCTTTAGGCATCGGCCATACCCGGTGGGCCACCCATGGAGAACCGAACGATTTAAACGCCCATCCCCATACCACCACGGACGGTCACATCGCCGTGGTGCACAACGGGATTATTGAGAATTACGGGAAACTTACGGAATGGTTGACGGAAGAAGGAAAAGTCTTTAAAACTCAAACCGATACGGAAGTGATTGCCCATTTGGTGGATTACTTTTACGAAGGGGACCTGATTCAGGCGGTGCGGCGAGCCACCGGTAAAATGGAAGGGGCTTATGCCATCGGAGTGATCAGCAAAAACGAGCCGGAAAAACTGGTAGCGGTACGTAAGGACAGTCCCTTAGTGGTGGGGATCGGCAAAGAGGAGAACTTTATCGCCTCGGATATTCCCGCCCTGTTAAAACATACCCGGGAGGTTTATTTCTTAGATGATGGAGAAATGGCGATACTGACGGAACAAAGTATCGAGATTTTAAATGAGCTGGGCCAAGAGGTGGTCAAAGAACCCTACAGGGTAACCTGGGATGTGGCTTCGGCGGAAAAAGACGGCTACGAGCATTTCATGATGAAGGAAATTCATGAACAGCCCAAGGCCATTAAAGATACCCTGTCTCCTAGATTGAACGACGAAGGATTTATTGAAATCGACGAGTTCAATTTAACCAAAAAGGATATTGAAGGCTTTGACAAAGTCATGGTGGTCGCCTGCGGTACGGCCTACCATGCAGGCCTCATTGGAAAATTTGCCTTGGAGAAATTTGCCAAAATCCCCGTGGAAGTGGACGTGGCCTCGGAATTTCGATACCGGGATCCCTTCGTTACCGATAAAACCTTGTTTATCGCCGTCAGTCAATCGGGGGAAACCGCAGATACTCTGGCCGCCCTTCGGGAAGCCAAGGCAAGAGGGGCAAGAACCATGGCCATCACCAATGTGGTGGGGAGCCGAATTTCCAGGGAAGCCGATGATGTGTATTATACCTGGGCGGGGCCGGAAATTGCCGTGGCCTCCACCAAGGCCTACATCACCCAGCTGGTAGCCTTTTACACCATTGCCCTGGATTTGGGACTGAAAAACGGCTCCTTAAAGGAGGAGGCTTATCACCGGGTGATCCAGGAATTAAAAGGCTTTCCCGAGAAAGCCGAGGCCCTGCTGCAATATAAAAAGGACATTCAATTTTTAGCCGATGAGCAGTTCAACAGTACCAGCGCCTTTTATATCGGCCGGGGCATTGATGATGCCGTGGCCAAGGAGGGTTCCCTGAAGTTAAAAGAAATCTCCTATATTCACTCGGAGTCCATTGCTGCAGGTGAATTAAAGCACGGAACCATTGCCTTGATCGAAGAGGGCACCTTAGTGGTGGCCCTGGCCACCCAGGACCATTTATACGATAAGATGCTGTCGGGAATCCAGGAGGTTAAAGCCCGGGGGGCCTATGTGATCGCCATGGCAAAAGAGGGGAATCAGGAAATATACAAAACCGCCAACGCGGTGATTACCATTCCCGATACCTTTGACGAGTTAACCCCGATCCTGTCGGTAATTCCTCTGCAGCTACTGTCCTATTACATTGCCGTAGCCCGAGGTTGTGACGTGGATAAGCCGAAGAATCTGGCGAAAAGCGTTACCGTGGAATAAAAAAGATTGGAATAAGCCCGGCGGAGATTTGCAGCGAAAGGTGCTGTGAGTAGTCGTCGGGTTTTTGATAGAATAAAAACCTGGAAGGGATAGTAAAGGGAGGTTTCCCCTAGAAGCTACGGGAGAGGATGTGTCAACCCTTTTAGAAAATGTCCTTAAATAGTTAAAACATAAGCACCAGATTGCTGGCGCTAATCGTGATTTTGTAAAATACAGAAATTACCAAGGTATAATGTTTTTGGGTAACCTTAATAAACT
>NZ_SUMG01000029.1 GCF_009910325.1 Isachenkonia alkalipeptolytica | reverse complement strand
AGTTTTTTATCATAACGTTTAGAGGTTTTCTTTCCTGTTGACACGTGATCGCTCCCTTTATTGGATTATCGTCGTACTTACATTATACAAGAAATGTTTTATACGACAACTACCCTAACATATAGGGATTGTCGTTTACATACAGTAACTTACCTAAAAACAATTGAATACAACAAATAACCGCCACAAGGCATCGGAAATCTTCGATCCTTCGGCGGTTATTTTTTTCTTGTTTTCTTTTCAATTTTTCTTTGCACCGGTCCAAGTACGGCGATTTCTTTGCAAGTAGTGTTTTTTGTGTGTATATTATTTGATTTTTCTTCAGTTGAAATAAAAGGTAAAAATAAAAATATTTTCTAGCAGGAATATCACTATCCAATGGAGAATTATATAGTCAAAATAGACTAGAAGTACTATGAGACATAGGGGTATTGTGAATCACAAAATTAACTAAGGGGGAAGTTCATGGAAAAAATGAATGGTATGCAGAAGTTCTTATGTTTCTACGAAATTATAAAGAAGTTTTCATCAGAGGAACACCCGCTGAGCTTTAATGAGATCAATAAACACATGGAGAAAGTTTGTGGTGAGAGCACGAATCGACAGGCTGTCAGAAAATACATTAAAAGTCTCCGGGAACTTGATGTGGACATCTCGGACTACGAGGAGAATGGAGAAGGATGTTATTTACGGGACCGCCATTTCGAACCTTGGGAACAAAAACTGCTAATTGATTTAGTCAGTCGAAGTTATTCGATTTCCAGGAAGCTTACGCAACGATTGATTGATAAAATTGCGGGACTTCATAACGAGTATACGGGATATGCGCTTAAAAAAGGTTTTGATATCAGCTGCACACCGAAAACCGTGAATGAAGAGGTTCCCTACACCATGGACAAAATACGAAGGGCCTATCTGGAAAAGAAGAAAGTGCGTTTTACTTGTTATGACTACGATATAACCGGCTCATTGGTCCCCCGTAAAAAAGAGGGAGTAATAAGGGAATATAAGGGAAGCCCCTATGCCCTGGTCAATAAAAAGAACTGCAGTTATGCCGTGATAAATATTGATCTCTTTGAAGATTTGTCCAACTACCGTGTGGATCGAATGAAGCAGGTAGAGGTCCTGGAAGAGGATGCCAAGCCGGTAACCGAATGTATGGGATACTCTAAGGGACTAAAACTCGAGGAATATGCCGGTAAATGCTTTAAGATGTTTGTGGGGGAAGAAATGAAAGTAACTTTGGAAATTGACAAAAGTCAAGTGAACTTTATTCATGAAGAATTGGTAGAATGGGAAAGCTCCCTGGAAAAAAATCAAGAAAAAGGTCAAGAAAAAGATGTGTATATAGTGACTTTCAACGCCCATGAAGGGGAAGGGCTGGTAAAGTGGATACTGCAGATGGGAGAACATGCCCGGGTAATGGGACCGGAAGTTCTGGTAGATCGGGTTCGGGAAAAAATTACCGCTATGAATAAGCGATATCAAGCGGAAGATTAACGTCTGTCAAAGGATGTACTAGCAATAATCGTGCCAAATACATAAAAAGGGGTGTCCGGATCCGGACACCCCTTTGGTGCTTTAGACCTGTTTTCCATGATAGAATAAACTAGAGAAAAGATACTAGTTTATTACAGTCGGAAATTAGTTGAAAATTTTCATCCCATGGGTGGAGCTAATTCATGTTTTTATATCACAGAGTGATTGAACATAATGATTAAAAATACAATGAAAAGGAGGTCAAATCCATAGGTAATAAAAAGGCAAAAGGAAAGGAAAAATAAAAAAATGAGAAGGAGTAGATGCTATGGAAGTGTATACCCCGCAGGAGGTAAAGGAAAAACTGTTTATTGGTAAAAACAAGGTTTATGAACTGTTAAAAACCGGAAAGCTTAAGCATTTTCGTGTAGGCAAGCAATATCGGATTCCCAAAAGCGAACTGGATAGATTTATGGAAAAGTACCCTAACTTCTCAGACACAACCTCATGTAGTCACTTTATTGAAGATTCCCCACCAATTACAGACATCGACGATAATACTCCCGTCAAAGCTCTATTAAAACCCATAAAAATATTTCTCGAAAGGTGGAGAAATAAATCATGAACTATATCTTACAACTAAATAGTTTTGGAGATTTTGTCACTCAATTTCCTCAACCATCGAAAGCTTTAGCGGTTTATTATGCACTGCTGCATATCAATAATAAATGTAGATGGCGCAGAGATTTTACCGTAGCAAATCTCACCCTGCAATCTTTTTGTTCGATTTCCCGCTCTGATTTACACAAAATGCGGAAAGTTTTACTGAAAAACGGGTTAATTGAATATCACAAGGGACATGGTTCCCAAGCGGGCACCTACCGTATTGTATGCCTATATGAAACACAAAGTGGTACACAAAGTGGTACACAATTAGATACACAAAGTGGTACACAAGTGGATACACAAGTAGATACACAAGTGGATACATTTATGGAGCACAACTGGAACACATTAACTAAATATAAACATAAAAATAAAGAGAAAGGTAAAAAAGAAAAGGAAACAAAAAAGGATCTTCAAGGCTCCCCAGAGGTTCAAGAAATCTCGAAAGGCTATGAAGGGTCTACAAGAAAGGAGGCCCATAATGAACTTGGAAATACCTCGACCGGAAAACCTAGTGAGCTGGATGAAAGTAAATTCCTCTATGGAAGTTAAGAAAGCGCTGCCTAAGTATCGATGTTATATATGCAAAGATTGGGGTTTGGTTCAAAATCCTAATACAAGAGAGCAGCAAGACTGCGCCTGTAAAAAAGCGCAGGATCTTAAAAGGCATATGGAAGCGTCAGGGATTTATGAGCTGGCCCGTGATAAAACTTTTGAGAAATTTCTGGTGGATAAGGGAAATCCCTTACTATGCCGGGCAAAACGGCTTGGGATGAACTATACGGAAAACTTTGAGCATAAGAAAGGCCCCCATAATTCGGTCGCATTTTTAGGGACTGTGGGGGCTGGAAAAACGCATCTGTCTTTTGCCATTGCCAATGAACTGTTAAAGAGGAATATGGATGTGGCCTATTTTCCTTATCGGGAAGAAATTACCCGGCTGAAACAAAATATTATCAACGAAAAAGTCTATCAAAACCGCATGAATATCTTTAAGAATGCCAGGGTACTGTTGCTGGATGATCTTTTTAAGGGGAAGGTGACGGAATCGGAAATCAGTATAATCTTTGAGCTGATCAATGACCGATATTTACGAAAAAAAGCCACGATCATTTCCAGTGAACTTACCATCCATCGATTAATGGACATCGATGAAGCCGTGGGCAGCCGGATTTTAGAAGTTGCCAAGGGAAGTATTATTCAGTTTCAAGAACCAAAGATGAATTACCGGTTATACGGCCAATAAAACCCGGGGATTTTCGGGGAGAAATGTATAATGTTTTGTTTTTTACGCTCCCTCTTAGTCCCTTTTAGTCCCTGTTAGTCCCTGTTAGTCCTTTTATTTGCAAAGGGTATAGACATTTGGTCACCACGAGGTATAATTAATTGTACAGCAAAGTAATTAAGAAAATTTCAGGAAAGGGGGTGACCAATGATCGTTTTGTCCAAGGAGGAATTTACACGGCGGGGCCTACGGGATCAGGGAAAACGAAAGAAAAAAGAGCACATGGAAAAAGAACAGGAGATTATCGCTTACCTGGCTCAGCAGAAAGGGAGGAAAAAGTATGAGTTGAAAAAGTGATTAGGGGACAGGGAATAAAGGGAGAAAAGGAAAGTAGAGGAATCAGGGAATATACTAAACGAAGGAGGGAATTATGAGAAAAATACGAGTGGTAATTGATCCCGGCCATGGGGGAGAAGATCGGTGGAACCGGGGGCCAACGTCTTATATCGAAGCCGATGGGATGTTAATAGTATCCAAGTACTTGCAGGAAGAGTTAGAGAAGACCGGGCATTTTGAGGTAAAGCTTACCCGGGATAAGGATCAAACCTTATCAAGGAAACAACGGGCGGAGATTGCCCGGGACTTTAAGGCGGATCTGTTCATCAGTGAACACACCAACGCCTTTAACGGCATGGCTAAGGGAACGGAAGTATATTATTCGGTGAAGCGGCCGAAAGATTTATCCCTGGCCAGTAAAATGTCCAGAGCTATCGCCACCCATTTTCGAACCAATAATCGGGGAGCAAAAACTCGGCTGACCACAAAAAGAGATGATTACTACGGGATTTTATTTTACGGGGTACTTTATCATATTCCTTCGATCCTGCTTATTGAAAGTCTCTTTCATGATCACATCAAAGAGGAGAAAATCCTTCTGGAAGACCACAATCTTCGAAATCTTGCGGAGGTTCAATGTGAGGTGATCAAGACGTACTACGGGATCAATGACGAAGGAAACAAGGTGGAGGAAAGTAAAAAGATAAGCCGGGGGGAGGAAGCTAAGAGGAGTAGCAAGGATGTGACTTCGGAGGCGCTTTACCGGGTGCAGGTCGGGGCTTTTCGCTACAAGGAAAATGCTCTTAAAATGATTGATGCTCTCGAAAATGACGGATACCCCACGTACTTGGTATCTCCGAAGTAAAGAGAGAATACCAATGTATATAAGCTGGGGCAAGGGACTGGATCAAAAATAAAAAAAAGGAGAATACTATGCCGAAATCCCAATTGATTGCCAAGATTAAGCGAATGGATGTTACCAACAAGATTCAACGAAAGCACTGGAAGCAAATGATCGGAATTACCCTGGGAGAGATTGCATTAAACGATGAAAATCTGCTGGCCATTCGAAAATTTCGTCCCAATGAAGAGGTGCTCGTGACCATAACCCCGGTGCAACGGGATATGGCCGAGGAGATGGACCGGATGAAACGTGCAAACCCCGTGGAGGGGGTGATTTCTGAAGGGGAAGGATTGCAGGATTTGCCGAATAATCCCTTGGATCTTTTAGTGGAGGATGAGGGTTATGTGGTTGATGGAGACGGGAAAGGGGAGGACGACCAGGAGCTAATCGAGATCACTGTGCTGAAAGATGGAGAAGAAGATACGTTGTGTGAGGGAGAAGAGGTGAGTAAATCCTTTGAGTTTTAATGGTAACCGCTACAAAATAATAAAGCAAGTTGCGGGAGTAAGGGAGGAGAGGTTGAAATTACAACCGTATAGTGAAGTTTTGAGAAATTTATAAATATTTGAAAAAAGTGTTGACAAAGGGGGTGACCGAGGCTATAATATACTGCCTTTAAAATCCAACCATGAAAGGAGGTGAAGAAAATGGACCGAAAAAGAATGCGGCTGCAGGTAATTGCAGGACTGGATCCCGAGGGAAATGAAATCCTACGATCACGAACTGTCAGCAACCTGAAGTTTGAAGCCCAGGACGCCAACATCAACATCGTGGCCAGTGCCTTGGGAAGCTTGATCGCAACACCGATTAAGCAGGTAACGCGGATTGAAGAAGTAGTACTGTAACAAAGCAGTAGCGTGTCAAAGCAGTATGTAACGATGTAGTACTGCTAGAGGATAGTCCATAAAAAAGGGTTATCGGAAACAGAGATTCACAGGGGAAAAAACTAACAGAAAGGAGGGAATTGAATGCCTAGACTTGAAATGAACTTTATCAACTCGGAAGGAAGCCGTACCAGACTTTCCATGAACGATGCACGGGAAGAGCTGTCAGGAGCCGAAGTAAAGAGCGCCATGGATGCCATCATTGAGCAGGACGTCTTTGATTTTGCCCAGGCACACTCTGCACGGTTGGTTCGTACAACCTACGAGGATATTGACTTACCCGTAGTATAAGGGTAGATAAAGGGTAGTTTAAGGGGCGGACATTTCTTGTTCGCCCTTTTTTCCACCCCAAAATCCGCCCGCAACAAAGGAGGAATGTCCTTTGAAACTGGAACTACTGATCATGGCGGTTATCGGAGCTATGATTGGAGAAGGGGTAAGAAAAGAATCGAACCCCTTAGAACTAAAGGTAATTATCAATATTGCCGCATCCGCTTTTTTAGCCTACCTTGCGGCCTACGGCCTGCAAAGCATGGGATCCGTCAACAACGGTATCCTAATTTCTCTGGCCGGACTCTTCGGCTATCTTGGGGATCAGTACTCTAAAGGATGGCTTCTTAAAGCCCTAAAGCGCTATGAAATGAAAGAGACTTCCCTAACTGAGTACGGGGATTCTACAGAGGAGAAAGAGAAAAGGCGGTCTACAAAAAGCGGTAACAGGAAGTAAAGAAACCCTTAAGGGCATTGTGAAATGATCCTTAAGGGTTTATACTTGACATTCTTAACTACTATGCTATACAATGTAGTTAACTATCATGTAATGCAAAGTAGGTGTAGCCATGTTTGATCGAAGACAACTGTTAAAGGGAACCCTTGAGGGGTGCATACTAAAAATCATTGAAGCCGAGGAAACCTACGGCTATGAAATTGTGTCGCAACTTCGAAGGTTTGGTTTTGAGGATGCTAAAGAGGGGACCATCTATCCGATACTGCTTCGTTTAGAGAAAAAAGAACTGATTGATTCTACGTATAAGGCTTCACCACTGGGGCCGAAGAGGAAATATTATGGACTATCCAAAAAAGGTAAGGAATTTCTGATGGAATTTGAGGAAAACTGGAATCAGGTAAAAGATACGGTGGATACCATTTTAAAGGGGGAAAAGTAGATGCTACTTAAATATAGTCGAATTAAGAAAAAACTGAAGGATAGTAATTGGCTCAAGTTACGTGATCTGCCCGAGGAAGACCGGGAAATGATAAAAAAAGTTATGAAAAGTCTGGGTATTTTTCGTGTAAATTCCTTCGATGCCCAGTTGATTTTGAAGGATCTAATCGGCATGTCCCAGGAGATGGAGCTTCGGGATTCAAGTCTTAAAGTGGAAATCGGAGAGGATCTGACCGGATATGTGAATGAACTGGTGGAGAATTCGAAAGGGGCTTCTCCGTTAGAATACATTACTTATTTTGGAAAACGTGTTTTTTTAGCAATGTTTATGATTACCTTATTTATCGGTTTTCTTTTTACTGATGGAAGTTGGCGGGGACCTCTTCCTATTATATTGTTTTTTCTTGGGATTAATATTTTTGGTGAAATTTATCATGGAATCATTGTACCGAATTATAATATAGAAAAAGGTATCCGCAGAAGAATACCCGATTTAATCTTTGTTATCATTGCAGCACCTATTATTATATTAACGACCCCAAGCGCATTCGCGGAAAGTGTATTCAAAGTCAATTATCAGCTTTTATCCGGCGTTTTCGGAATGATTTACTTAGGTTGTAAAATCGGTCATTTATGGGCAGAAAAACAATTGATTGAAGGAAGAGAGCATTTGGTGGAAGAATAACCTGTACAATTAACACTGTTTAATGAGAAGTAAAAGAAAATATGGTAAGATAGAAAAAAGTGTTTTGAAACATAAACGTATCAATTATAAAGATTATCACTATAAAGATTACCACGAAAAGGAATGAAAAAGATGAGTACACAAATAACTTTTATCCTTTATCTCTTATACGGATTTGTTTTTATACTGATGGGGGTAATCATTTTTCAGCAAAGGAATAAGGAGCTTAGCGGATTTCCCATACTTCGTACCCTTCCGCTTCTCGGGATGTTCGGTATTATTCACGGAATATCGGAATGGGTTACCATGGCCCAGATCGCCGGTCTTTATCAGGAATATTCCGGAATCATTTTGGCGGTAAAGGGATTTTTAAAAGTGCTATCCTTTTACTTCTTATTTCGATTTGCCCTGATGACCCTACCAAGAAGCGATGGAAGTACTGCAAACAGAAACCTTCGCCGAATCCTGGAGAAAATTCCCCTGATTTTGTTTTTAGCCTGGGTTTTGCGATTTGGGATTCTTTATGGCTTCTATGGTATCGACTATATGATGGAAAACCGTATGGGGAGTGTCATCATTAATCGATATTTAATGTCTTTTCCCGCAGGGATCATTGCCTTTATCGGACTCTTTCGCAGTGGAAGAAAGATTCAGCGTATGCATTATCAGGATCTCCATCGATGGTATTACGGGCTTGCCATAGCCGTCCTTTCCTATGGAGTTTTTGACGGCTTATTTGTCCGGAAAATGGATTTCTTTCCCGCAAGTATTCTGAACAATCAGCTTTTCTTAGAAGTTACGGGAGTTCCTATTCAAGTGGTGAAAATCATTATGGGAATTTTGATGACCTATTTTGTCGTGCAGATTTCCCGGGTTTTTGAAGGGGAAAAAAGAGCTCTGATTGATCAAATGTTGAAGGATCGTGCCGTGGAAGTGGAACGGGAAAAAATCAACCGGGAGATTCATGACCGGATAATTCAAAAGATGTATGGCGCGGGGCTAAAAATTGAAGCTTACTTGGGAAAAGAAAACAAATCTTATTTACAGGAAGCCAATCAGGATTTGCAACAGGGGATTAAGGAAGCCAGAAATATTATCTCTAAAACCATCATCGAAGATTATCATTCCAAGGATCTGGAAAGTGTGATCATGGACTTTATTAGATGGAAGGAAAAAGAGGTGGATTTTGAAATTATTTTTGATCAGCAGGTCCCCACCTTATATAAGGGTAAGGATTCGAAAGAAAAAGTTACACAGATCTATTATATCCTTCATGAAGCGGTAACCAATGCAGCGAAACACAGTGGCGCGTCGAAACTTTGGATTCGATTGAGGGGAGAATATGACCGTTTAACCATGGAAATTCAGGACAACGGTTCAGGGTTTAAGCCGGAGATCGAAAATAGTGAAGAATTTATTGAAAGAAAGACCGAGGGCTCCGGTGGCATAAAAATGGGCCTTGAGATTATGAAAGATCGTGCGGAGGAAATCGGCGGAACACTGGCGATCAATAGTGACAAGAATGGAACTACCATTTGTCTGGATATACAGTGGGGAGGAGATCAGGATGAAGAAGAGTGACACTGAAAATAGCATGGATATAAAATTATTGATTATTGAAGATCATGAGGTAGTCCGGCAAGGACTGCGCATGGTACTGGAAACCGACGATGAAATCCGTGTGGTGGGGGAAGCCGGAGATGGGCGGAACATTGAAGGATTAATGGAGTCCACGGATCCTAATATGATCCTTTTGGATATGGAACTACCCTTTATTCATGGGGTAACCCTCTGTAAATCCATCAAAACCCGCTGGCCAAAAGTAAAAGTGTTAATCCTTACCGCTTATCTCAACGATAATTTGGTCATCGAGGCGATTCGTGGGGGAGCCGACGGCTATTTGCTAAAAGACATTGAACGGGAGAAATTGATTACAAATATTAAAGAAACTTTTCAAGGGAAAAAAGCTCTGGATTCATCCATGACAAAAACCCTGTTTGAAAATATTCAGGATCCGAAAAAACGGCTTTTTAAGGAACTGACCCTTTCAGAGGAAGCACTCTTGGAAGAAATTGCAAAGGGTAAAACCAACAAAGAAATTGCAAGGACCATGGACCTTGCGGAAAAAACCGTTCGAAATTACAGCTCCAAATTATTTCGAAAAATAGGGGTGGATAACCGTACCGAAGCTTCTAACTATTATCATCAACGAGTGGATAAGTAAGGACAAATGTCCCTAAAAAAGGACGTATTCCAATCTTCTTTTTATGCCTAAATTGTAATATGATGAGCTTAAGTTAAAAATTGCTTTGATACGTTTAGTTTTTAACAAACGGAATCTAGCTATTACACAAAAAGGAGATGAAAGAGACATGAAAAAACAATGGATTTTATTATTAGTATTACTACTGACTATGAGTCTGGCAATTATGGGATGTGGTGACGAAGATGCAGAAGCCGATGAAGAAAACGGAGAAGAAGTTGTAGGCGAAAACGGTGAAGACGATGGTGAAGAAGATGCCGTTGAAGAAGAGGAAGTGGACGAAGTTGTGGAAGGGGAATACCCTAACGGAACTTACCGAGGAATTTTTGAAGACGGTGGAGACCAACAGGTATCCATTCAGTTTAGCGTAGAAGACGGAAACCTTCATGACGTTCGATTCCGACACCTTTATTACGGAGGGACGGATTACAGTGAGTTGGAAGAAGGCGACGCTTTATACGGAATTGTTGAGCAACATGAGCAAATCGCCGAATATTTTGAAGGAAAGCCTGTATCCTCTATTACTGATTTGTATAATCCAGGAGATTTTGTAGATGATGTGGATGCAGCAACGGGGGCTACTTTACGAGGAAACAAGGTTCTATCTGCTATGGTGGATGGACTGAACCGAGGATTGTATAGCCCGGATGCAGACTATACTTTAGACCTTCCTGATTATCAAGATGGAACTTATCGAGGAATTTATGGAGATGGTGGAGACCAACAGGTATCAATTCAATTTAGTTTAGAAGATGGAAACATCTATGACATGAGCTTCAGACACTTATATTATGGAGGAACCGATTACCGAGAGTTAGAAGAAGGTGACGCCCTTTATGGAATTGTTGAACAACACGAACAAATTGCCGAGTACTTTGAAGGAAAAGCACTCAATGATATTGCAGAGCTTCACAATCCGGGAGATTTTGTGGATGATGTAGACGCAGCCACCGGAGCAACCATAAGAGCAAATAAAGTATATTCTGCGATTCGAGATGGCCTGAATCGAGGAATTTACTCTCCTGCTAACGGATATTCCACAGACCTTCTTGAAGATGTAGAAGACGGACGATACCGAGGAACTTTTGGAGATAGAGGATACCAGCAAGTATCCGTGCAGTTCTATGTAGAAGATGGTATGATTAATGACTTAAGTTATCGACACTTATACCACTCTGACAATGATTACAGAGAAATGGAAGAAGGAGATGCTTTATACGGAATTTATGAACAGCATCTTCAGATTGCAGAATACCTTGAAGGACAACCTTTAGAGACTATCTATGATCTGCATACTCCCGGAGATTTTGTGGATGATGTGGATGTAGCAACCGGAGCGACCATCCGATCAAACAAAGTATTCTCTGCAATTATGAACGGACTTAGTAGAGGAATCTACTAAACAAATTAGTAAATTATTTTAATCCCCTTAACTTAATGCATGACAGCACCCATCGGGTGCTGTCTGTTTTTTTGCAATAATATAACTTAAAGGCCAGAATCCTACAAATAGGTAAAAGTTTGCAAAAAACGCATCTACGTAATTACTTTTGAGACGATTTTTTGAAACATGAAGGATGCTGTATGGACAGTTGGAAGGGACTCATGTAAAATAAACTAAAGACAAAATTCGATAATGATTGCTTTGAAAAAAACCAACGGGAAAGGGATGAAAGCCCATGAAAATACTGCATACAGGAGACTGGCATATTGGAAAGCTGGTACACGGACTACATATGACTGAAGATCAGGAATATTTACTACAAGAATTGATTGAACTCTTAAAAACAGAAGAGGTGGACGTATTAATCATCGCAGGGGATGTGTACGATCGCTCTATTCCTCCAACCGAGGCGGTGGAGTTGTTAGATGATGTGTTATCAAAAGTTGTGTTGGACCTGGGGATCAAAGTTATTATGATCTCGGGAAACCATGACAGTCCCGACCGCTTGGATTTTGGCAGTAAGCTGCTTCGAGACCGGGGACTGCATATTGTGGGGAAACTTCAAAAGCGTATTGAACCGGTGATCCTTGAGGATGAATACGGCGAGGTTCATTTTTACCCCATCCCCTTTAGTGAACCGGCGGTGGTAAAAGCCCTTTATCAAAAGGATGCGCTTACAAACCATGATATGGCCATGAAAACGGTTTTAGCCCCTATTACGGAAAAGCTCGATAAAAAGATTAGAAACATCTGCATAAGCCATGCCTTTGTGGTGGGAACGGAAGAACCGGAAACCAGCGAATCGGAACGCCCGTTAAGTATTGGCGGATCAGAGTACGTCACTGCCGAGTATTATCATCCATTTGATTATGTTGCTTTGGGTCATCTTCACCGACCACAAAAAGTTTCAAAAGAAAGCATCCGCTACGCCGGATCCTTACTGAAGTATTCTTTTTCCGAAGCGAAACAGAAAAAATCCGTCACCTTAATTGATTTGAAGGAAAAAGGGGAAATGACCATCGACGAGAGAGTCCTAAAACCGTGGCGGGACCTTCGGGTGATTGAAGGGGATCTGGAGGATTTGATGAATCCGGAAGTCTACAGCCTCGGGAATACGGAGGATTATATCCATGCCATTTTAACGGACCCGGGCTCTCTTTATGAACCGATGCAAAAACTACGGTCTGTTTATCCTAACATCCTGCAGCTGGAAAGAGTAAGGATGGAGCTTCTGGGAGACCAAGGGGATGAAGTTGTAGAGATGAAAGGAAAAAACCCTAGGGAACTGTTTTTGGAGTTTTACCGAAAAGTTACAGGGGAAGAAGAGCCGACAAAAGAGGCTTTAAAGTATTTTTCAGAAGTTTACGAAGAACTTGAGCGGGAAGAGAGGGATGCCTAATGAAGCCCATTAAATTAACCATGAGTGCCTTTGGACCCTATCAAGAAACGGAGGTCATCGATTTTCGGGAGTTAAAGGAACATCACTTATTTTTGATCACCGGCCCTACGGGAGCGGGAAAAACTTCGATTTTCGATGGGATCTGCTATGCCCTTTATGGGGAGACCAGCGGTACTGATCGACCGGAAAAAAGCATCCGCTGTCAGAGCGCATCCTCAGAAGTACTGACGGAAGTGGAATTCACCTTTCAACTGAAAGGTAAGGAATATACGGTTCACCGACGTCCAAAGCAGGAACGACGGAAAAAAAGCGGAGAGGGAATGACGGAAGCCCCGGGGGAAGCCACCCTTCATCTGCCAAAGGAGGAGCGGCCGATTACCGGAATTACCGATGTTACCGGAAAGATCACCTCCCTTTTAGGACTGGAGCTTAGCCAGTTTCGCCAAATCATGATGATCCCCCAGGGAGAATTTCGTAAGCTTTTAGTGGCGCCATCCAACGAGCGAACGGAGATCTTAAAACGGATCTTCAAAACCCATCTTTACAGCGATTTACAACGAAAGTTTAAGGAAAAAAGTCGGGACCTTGAGAAAAAGATGGAGCAAAAAGTGTTGCAACGGAAAAATGAACTGTTAAAACTGGCCTATGATCCCGGTGCATCTTGGGGAGAAGAAGTTCATCAAGAGCTTCAAAAAGATGACCTTAACATTGATCGAATAATTGTGCTGGTAAGTACCAGCCTTCAGGCCGATACGGAAACCTTGATAAATTTTCAAAAGATCAAAGAAGAAGAAGAACAAAAACAGAGAAAACTTTATGAAGAGCGGCAAAAGGCAGTGGACAACAATCAAAAACTAAAGGATCTTGAGGTGCTGGAAAAAGAATTGAAGCAACTGGAAGAACAAAAAGAGACCATCAAGAAAAAGGAAGAGGATCTCGAAAAAATCCAAAAGGCGGAGAAGGTAGAGCCGAAACGGAGATACTATCTGGAGCGGAATAAGGGAGTAGAGAAAAAGCAAAAGGGGATCATAGAGGAAAAAGAAGCCCTTGAAACCCTGAAAAAAGAGCTTGAAACCCTGGAGCAAGAAAAGAAGGAAGTCACCTCCGAATTCTATACAAAGGATCTGGAAAATCTTAAAAAAGAAGCCTCCAAGTTGGAAGAATATCAAACAGTGCTAAAGGAGGTTAAAGGAATTAATGGAGAGTACAAAGAGGCGGATAAACGTCAAAAAAAGGCTTTAGAAGAACTTAGGGCAATCAAAGATCAACTGGAGAAATATAAAAAAGACATGGAAGCCAACCAAAAGGTCATGGAAAAATATAAGGGCGCGGAAAAAGAGCTTTACGAAAAAGAAAGGGAACGATCAGCCCTTAAGCAGTTGATTACGCTGCTGCAAAAAACGGAAAAGAGCATGATAAACCTTAGCAAGCTAGAAGAAGATGTAAAAACGAAGGCGTCGGCTTTTGAAAAACTTGAAGAATTATGGGAAAAGGCAAATCACAACTGGAATGAAAAAAGGAGACGCTATCATCTTAATCAAGCGGCATATCTAGCGAAGAAATTGGAGCTGGGAAAACCCTGCCCCGTATGTGGGAGCGAAGACCATCCTGTGCCTGCGGAGTTTTCCGAGAAAGCCTGTTCCATAGAAGAAGTGGACCAAGCAGAAGCGATCGCAAACGACAGGGCAGTAGCGAAAAACAATGCTCAAATGGCTTTGGAAACTGCCAAAACCCGAAAAATCAGCGAAGAGGAAGTGGTGGAAAGTTACTACGTTGAACTGACTAAAATGCTGGAGACAGATCGGGATATCTTATCCGATGATGTTGGGCTCTCAAAGGAAATCACAGTAATATCTCAGATTAAGGAAGAACAGGAAAGAGAAGAAGAATTCCTAAATCAAGCTATCAAACAACTGAAAAAAGATCATAAAACCTATGAAGAAGCGGAAAAGAAAAAAGAAGACCTTCATAAGGAACTTACAGCCCTGACGGAACAGGAAGAAAAGGCTAAGGAAAAAGTACAAAATGAAGAAAATATCGTGAATCAACTTGAAACCCGACGGGAGACCATGCTGAAAAACATCCCCCAAGAACTGAGAGAAGAAGAGGCTCTTACAAATAGAGAAGAGCAGGTTGCATCGGTACTGAAGGAAAAAGAAACCAGAAAGGATAAAATCCTGGAGAACTATCAGAAAAAACATGATGAGAAAACTACCATGACAGCCTCCATCAACACCGGAGAAAAAACGTTGAAAGATCTAAGGGAACATCTTGATTATGAGAAAAAGCTTTATGAAAAAGCGCTGAATGAACAACATATCACAGAAGAGGAATACTTAAACTACGAAATGGAAATTCCCCAAAAGAAGGGAATCGAAAAGGAACTGAAGGATTATCACGATGCCCTTGGTAACAAAAAAGCCGCGATCGTCCAGCAAAAATCAGGAATTAAAGACTTTGAAATGGCAAAAATTGAGGTATTGGACCAGCGGATTGAAGATTCAAAAGAAGCCCTTAGAAAACTTCAAGATGAAATGGATATCATCAAACAGCGGAAATTATCTAATAAAACCGTAATTGATAATGTAGAAAAATTGAATAAGGATATGGAAAAAGAGGAGAAGGCGTTTAAGACCTTGGGTCATATATCCGATGTGATCAGCGGGAATAATGAAATGAAAATGCCCTTTGAACGGTTTATCCTACGAAGTTATTTAAGGGACGTACTAACCGCCGCCAATCTTCGGTTTACTTCTATGACCAATGGGAGATACAGGTTAAAACTTGCAGATAGTGTGGAAGACCGACGGACAAGCGGCGGACTGGACCTGGAAGTATTTGACCGTTACACCGGCCTTCCCCGGTCCGTGAAAACCCTATCCGGGGGTGAAAGCTTCAAAGCTTCACTTTCCATGGCCCTCGGCCTTGCGGAAGTGGTGCAGTCCCATGCCGGCGGTATTATGCTGGATACGGTCTTTATCGATGAAGGGTTCGGAACTTTGGATCAGGAATCCTTAGACAGTGCCATTAATTGCCTGATCGACTTACAGGACGCTGGTCGTCTAGTGGGAATCATTTCCCATGTGGAAGAATTGAAAGAGCGGATTCAGGCACAACTACTGGTTCAGGGAGACGAAAGCGGCAGTTGGACGAAATTTCGGGTGAATTAGAAGCGTTTGCCGGGATCAATGTTTTCACCAAGGAAAACTTGGGTATATAAAATCTTAAGTATTTCGATGATCTAAATAAAAATCAGTGACATACAACAAATCTATAACGCTAGCAAAAGATCATTGGCTCAAAAGGCAATTATGAGGAGGAAAACAGATGGCTAAATTATTTACTGAGGGAAGATTAAAAGATCTTACGCTAAAAAACCGCATCGTTATGGCACCGATGTGCATGTATAGCTCCGACGATACAGGTTTTGTAAAGGAATTTCATAAAATGCATTATGGAGGAAGAGCTTTAGGCGGTACCGGTCTAATCATACTGGAAGCCACCGCCGTAGAGAAACGGGGAAGGATTTCCGCGGAGGATCTTGGAATATGGTCCGACAAGCACATTCAGCCCTTAAAGGAACTTGTGGATTTTATTCATGAATCCGGAGCAAAAGCCGGTATTCAATTAGGTCATGCTGGTAGAAAATGCGCAGTTGCCTCGGAGACCATCATCAGCCCTGCGGATGCTCCTTTTAGTGAGGACTATCAGGAACCGGTTAATATGACAAATGAAATGATCAATGAGGTTATCAAAGCCTTCGGTGAAGGGGCAAGACGGGCGGAGGAAGCTGGATTTGACACCATTGAAATCCATGGTGCCCACGGATATTTAATCAATCAATTTTTATCACCCCTGACCAATCAGCGAAAGGATGAGTATGGGGGAACTATACAAAATCGCACCCGTTTCTTAAAAGAAATTTTGGAAGAAGTTCACCGGCATTGGCCTTCAAGAAAACCGGTAATTCTTCGAATTTCAGCGGAGGACTACGTCAAAGAGGGAAATCATCCTGAGGATTTGGCCCGGATGATTAACCTGGTTAAAGAGATTGGATTGGATTTAATCAATGTCAGCTCCGGTGGAGCGGTTGTTGCAAAAATCAAACCTTACCCCGGTTATCAAATGCATTTTGCGGAAAAAATCAAGGAATTGACAGAACTTCCGGTGATGGCTGGAGGTCTGGTTACACGAGGAGAAATGGCAGAGGAAGCCCTGCAAAATAACCGAGCGGATTACATTTTTCTCGGTCGGGAGCTCCTTCGAAATTCCCATTGGCCTCAGGATGCGGCAAAAATTTTAAAACATGAAATGGAAGCCCCTAAACAGTATGAGCGGGCATATCGATAATATATTGTTGAGGCTATTAAAAATATCAACAGTGGAGAGATGATCAAATCTAAATAACGGGGTATACTAAGGGTAAATTGTCAGGTTGATGATCGAAAGGTTCAAGGAGGTTTTATTATGAAAAAAATCATTCCGGTGATCTGGTTTGAAAAAGAGGGAGAACAAGCGGCGGAATATTATACGTCCATTTTTCCAAACAGTAGGTTAAAAGAATCCGTATACGGACCTGAGGGGAATCTTATTACTAGGAGTTTTGAAATTGCCGATACAGAGTTTAGTATACTAAATGGCGGTATGAACATTGATAAGAACCCTTCCATTTCTTTTACGGTAAAATTGAATGGCAAGGAAGAAATTGATCGAATCTGGAAGGAGCTATCTAAAGAAGGGGATGTTTTAATGCCCTTGGATTCCTATGATTTTAGCGAATACTACGGATGGGTGCAGGATACCTACGGAGTTAGCTGGCAATTGATGTTTACGGAGAAAAAAGAAATTTCGGTAGTACCCGGACTTTTATTTACCAAGGAAAGGTACAAAGAAGCGGAAAATGCAATTCGTAAATACACCGGAGTTTTTGATAACAGCCAAATTGACGATTTGTATTATTATGGTGAAGAACAGCTGATCGAAGATAAGGATGCCTTAATGCATGGTGCCTTTCAATTAGAAAATCAAATCTTCAGTGCCATGGACAGCGGATTGGACCACGCATTTACCTTTAATGAAGGAATATCTCTAATGGTATTGGTGGATTCCCAGAAAGAAATCGACGAGCTATGGGATAAACTCTCAGCGGTTGCTGAAGAAGAGCGGTGCGGTTGGTTAAAGGATGAATTCGGCGTTTCCTGGCAGGTTGTACCGAGAGTTTTAAACACGTATCTCCGGGATGAAGATAATGTACGAGCTAAGCGTGTAATGGATGCCATGCTGGAGATGAAAAAAATGGAAATCAACCTCCTAGAGGAAGCCTATAAGGGATAAAAGTCTACAAAATTATAGGTATATAAAGGAGTTGTAAAATGTTCACAATAACAACAGATAAGCTTGAAGTCTACTCTCTTTGGGTAGGCTTTTTATTTTTCTACTGTTAAAATATCTTGTTGATTTTAAATAATCTTAAAGTGATTGCTAATAAACCATCGCTTTAAGACTAATAAATCATAATAGTGTATAATTTTCCGGTAATAAAGAACCGATACGCTAAAGTTTTTCTTTTTTAAAAACTTGATAAAAGTTCATAATGAGTTCATGAAAGCATGGTAGGATTGAACAAATATCAGTAAAGGAGTTGATTTTATGTATTTTCCTATGTTTTTTGATCCCACTATGCTGATTCTGATACCGGGAATTTTACTTACAATGTACGCCCAACGACAGGTGAAATCGAATTTTGCTCGGTATCTAAAAGTACCTACTATGAAAGGTCACACAGGAATTGAAGTAGCAAGAAGTCTACTGGATCGTAATGATTTGTCTCATGTAAGAATTGAAAATGCCAAAGGAGAATTAGGAGATCATTACGACCCTCGAACAGAAACACTTCGACTATCCCAGCAGGTTGGGCGAGGTTCTTCCATCGCTTCGGTTAGTGTTGCCGCCCATGAGGTTGGACATGCCATCCAACATGGACTAGGGTACAAACCCTTGAGTTTTCGAAACTTAATTCTACCCGCGGCAAAATTCGGATCCTCCGCCGCATGGATATTTCTAATTGTAGGCCTGTTGATTCCATCTATGGGAGAGTTGATGACCGTAGGAATCTATTTATTCGCGGTAGCGGTGCTTTTTCAAGTGATTACCCTGCCGGTGGAATTTAATGCCAGTAACCGGGCGATGAATCTTTTACAGGCAGACGGTTATTTAATTGCTGAAGAGGAAAAAGGGGCGAAGGCGGTGCTGAACGCCGCTGCACTTACCTACGTCGCAGCAATGGCAACTGCGGTGCTACAGCTCTTAAGAATGATCATGATTGCAAGAAGAAGGCGATAACAAGAGGTAGTGAAACAAAAAATAAAAAAAATAAAAATCAATATCCGTCTTTAGACGGAGAGTATTACCTTCCTCCGACTGTTAACCCAAAAGTTAATTCAAGGTAAAATTATATCAAAGTATAAAAGCAGGAAGGGATGCGGAGATTATGGGCAATACAATGATAAAAAAAAGCAAAGGGATTATGGCTTTAGGGGTGTTACTCCTTCTTCTTTTAGTGGGTTGCAGTACTTCAAACTTAAAAATAGGTTATATTTCTTCGGGAGTCGGCAACACACTTACTGCCTCCTACTACTATTTTGACGGGATAGAAAGCCGTAAGATTGAGGGAGAACCAGGGGAAATTATCACTATTGCTTACAATTCGGAAGTGAAAAAGGGAAATCTGGAGATGAAGATTGAAAGCCCTACAGGAGAAGTATACCCTCTCCCTACCGAACATAATTCCGAGGAAATAGTGGAGATTCCTGTTGATAAGACCGGAACTTTTCGACTGATTGTAATGGGGGAACGTACCAGAGGGTCTTTTAGTGTCAGTTGGTCGGCGATATAAATATTTTATATGGATATTTGGAATGATAAAAATACCTGCGATGGTCCTTTTATGGGTTTGCAGGTTTTTTTATTTTTTACAATCCTCTATAAACCTGGGAAGGGTAATGAACTTATCCTGATTTGAAAAATCCTATGCCATGGTTAATGATCAGTAGTATTAAAACCAAGAAACTTGCTCCAATGCTTAACCATTTAGCCATTGTAAATAATGGAACAATATAAAGAAGGGAAGGGATTTTTTCAGGATACATAAACATTACCAGTGAGGCACCGGAATTTTCAAAGAAGTCCAGAGCGACTCCCAAAATCGGTAGTAAAACCAGGTAGCGAGCCCGAGGGTCCTTTAATTTCTGAAGGAAAAAAGCAATAGCCGACCATAGAAACAAGCCGTAGGCAAGGGGCCAGATAATATCAAAGGTGAATCGGGAACGAATATAGTAAGCTCTCCCCTCCGGACCAAAATTCCGAGCGATATGATAAAGGTCTTCGCCGGAATAGATAAAGGAAGTATCCGGTGCAGTGGTATCGCCAAAATAATGTGCGGATCTTGATGCTTCACTAGGGAGAATAAAAAGGATAAACAGCATAAAGATAATAAAAGTAATCCAAACTTTTATGCCACTATTACCGGAGTAGGATTTATTAATAATAGAATTTAACCGCAATGCCGAGAAGTCTCCCTCCTCTTAGCCTTCCTTACTCACAAAGTGAGCGCGTAGGTGGGAGATGAATCGGTGGTTTTGACCTTGAAAAGTGGGTATGAATAAATCAGTAGATTAAGCCTAAATGAGGTGATAATCATGCAGTTGGACAGCAACAAACATTCAGTATTTCTGATGAATTATCATCTGGTATTGGTCAGCAAATATCGACGCAAAGTCTTTGATGGGAAAGTTTCAGAACGAGCAAAAGAAATTTTTTCTTATATAGCACCGAACTACAATATCACACTAGTGG
>NZ_SUMG01000028.1 GCF_009910325.1 Isachenkonia alkalipeptolytica | reverse complement strand
CTTATACTTTGTAAGATTTAACATTGATATAGGATTTTCATTGAAATCTTATATGGTTATAACTTTTTTTGGGTTTGTTCTATTGCATAAACATCTGAAATTCACAAACTTGTTTCTATTTGAAAAGCTTATGTTGTTTTTTATTCTAATATCATCGATGAGTGCATTGAACTTTAGATATCCAGGGGCACATTTAAGGTTTATTTTTGTATATTTTGTAATTCTGTTTTTCTATTTTGTAGTAAGAGGACTCATTTTAAATGTGGAAACTGAAAAAATAGAAAGTTGCATTGAAAAGTCAGGCTATATTGCTGTTTGGTTTTCAATAATTTATTTTGTTATGGGAGCAATAGCGTTAGGGTTTGTCTTTCGTGGTAATAACATAGATATTTATGGATTAGTAATTGATAGAAACATTCCAAGACTAACAGGAACGGTGCATGACCCAAATATTTTTGTTTTTTTTATAACACCATATTTTTACTATGTGGCGACACACTTAAATAGTAAAAAAAACATTGTGGGTTTTGTGGTGGCTTTGCTTTGTATTGTACTTACATTCTCAAGAGGTGGGCACCTTGGTGTATTAGCCGGAGTTATAGTTTTATTGCTGTTTAGTAAAAAAAGACTTAAACAGTTAAAGATAGGGGTCATTTTTTTAGTCAGCATCTTAGTCTTGTATAGTTTTAAAGATTTCTTGCCGATAGATCCGTTTGAGTTTATTTCATCTAGGTTTCTTAGCGCAAACCTTGATGGTGGGAGTGGTAGAAAAAGATTGTGGGCAAATGCGATAAATACATTTAAAGATAACCCTATCTTTGGAATAGGGATTAATGCTACAAGAGATTATAGTATTGAGTTTTACTCTAGAGGAGGTTACGTCCATAATACTTTTTTAGAGGTTCTATCGGAAATGGGAATAGTGGGGTTTACAGTATACGTATCGTTTTGGGCTTCTATACTATATTATTCTATAAAGATAACTAGAACTAGAAAGAATCTGTTCATTTTATGTACATTTGTATCAATGTTCTTTCAGATTCAGTTTTTATCAATTCTTTACAATGAAATGTTTTATTTTATGATTTTAATTTTGTATAGATATTACTATGAGTATATTAATGTAAAACTCAAAGAAAAATATGAAAATAAATTAGCTATAAACATGAGAAGGTGAAATATTATGAATAATATCTTTGTAGCACATACTCCATATCATTTAATTTTAGATTCTGGAATAGCTGATGCGGAATATAAAGAGGATAATAATTATTTGATTGTATTCAAAGATTTCGAGGTAAATGAAATAGCATGGCATAGTCTAAGGAAATGCTTTAACAAGGTATTATTAGTTGAAAGTAGATACAAGGAAGATAAACCAGGATCCATAGGTAAATATTTCAACAACATAATTAGAGATTTTAAAATGATAGGGGAAGTTAAGAAGATTATAGGCGGTTGTAAAGTAGATAATTTATTTATTCATAATGACTATCATATTGTTGACAAAAAAATAATGCAAATAGCGAATAGTAAACGTAATTGCAACTTAATTTATATAGAGGATGGTTCTGCGGCTTATAATTCAGGGATTTTAGCAAGGCGTAAACAATTATATACAGCAAAATGGAAAATAAAAAAAGCACTGTATAGTCTTGGTGATTATGGATATAGCGTCGAAACAATGGGTAGTAATAGTATTTTTAAAGAATGCAGGGTTGTTTTTCCAGAATATGCAAGAAAAGAGTTAAAGGAAAAAAATATAAAAGAAATTAGCAAAGAAGAAATTGAGAGAGGGATATCTATAGTATACCAAGCATCTTACAACAATGATTGCATTAATAACGCTGTAGTAATATTCTTAGACTTATTTTCTTTTATAGAGCCTAAAAAGAAGCAGTATATTTACATTATTGAAGAAATTTTTGATATGTGTAAAAGACTAGGTTTGAAAATCTATATTAAGTATCATCCTAGAGAAAAAAATAGGTACTTGGAGTTTCTTAAGTCTAAATTTAATAATATATATGAGATTAAACAAGGTAGACCGATCGAAACCATATATAGCAATTTCGGAAAAAAGTCTATCGCATTATCATCTGTTTCAACAGGGCTTATAACACTAGAAAAGATTTCTAAAGAAACTAAGAAAATTAGTATTAAAAACATGCTTGATATGGAAGATGAGCATATAAGTGATATATTTAGTAAAATTAATGTGTTAGTACCAAATACCATAAATGAACTTGCTTTAATTCTTGAAGAGAGTTTGAATGAAGGCTAGAATTAGATGTGTTAATAGAGAGGAGTATAAGAAATGCTTAATAACAAATCAATTTTAATCACAGGTGGATCTGGATCGTTTGGAAAAAAATTTACTGAAATGATGTTGGAAAAATATGAACCTAAAAAAATCATAATTTATTCAAGGGATGAATTTAAGCAGGATGTAATGAAAAAAGAGTTTACTCAGAAGTTTCCAGAAAATGTTTCAAAACTGAGGTTTTTCATTGGAGATGTAAGGGATAAAGAAAGGTTATATAGAGCCTTCAAGGGCGTTGATTATGTAATTCATGCTGCAGCAATGAAGCAAGTTCCTGCATGTGAATATAACCCTTTTGAAGCCATTAAAACAAATATCAACGGGGCGCAAAATATTATTGATGCTGCTTTGGATCGTGAAGTAAAAAAGGTAGTAGCTTTATCTACGGATAAAGCAGTTAATCCAATTAACCTATATGGCGGTACAAAACTTGTATCAGATAAACTATTTGTATCAGCTAATGCATATAGAGGTGATGAGGGAACAATTCTCTCTGTAGTTAGATATGGCAATGTCTCTGGGAGCAGAGGATCGATCATTCCTTTCTTTAAAGAACAACTGGGAAGTGGAGTTAAAGAACTTCCAATCACCGATACTAGAATGACTAGATTTTGGATGACTTTGGATGATGCTGTAAACCTTGTTATTAAGGCTTTAGAGGAATCTAGGGGTGGCGAGACTTATGTGTATAAAAATCCTTCTTATAAAGTGACGGATATTGCAAAAGCTATGAACCCAAATGGTGATATTAAGGTTGTAGGAATACGGGAAGGAGAAAAACTTCACGAATGCATGATAACCAGTGATGATTCACGAGGAACCTACGATTATGGAGATCACTATATCATTTATCCAAACTATATTTGGTGGAATAAAGAAAACTACTTTAAAGAAGGCGGTAAGCTTATTAAAGATGGTTGGGAGTATAATTCTGGGACAAATGATAAATGGCTGACTGTTCAAGAACTGAGAGAAATGATTAGCCAGTTGGAAATATAGGAAAGGAGTGGATATCATATGGAGAAACTGGCGATTAACGGAGGCAACCCGATAAGAGACACTTATTTAGCTTATGGCAAACAAAGTGTTAATGAAGACGATATCAAAGCTGTTGTCGAGGTACTTAAAGGAGATTATTTAACTACTGGACCCTATATTAAAGAATTTGAAGATGCCGTCGCCAAATACGTTGGTGCAAAATATGCTGTCGCTGTGTCGAGTGGTACCGCTGCCCTTCATATGGCTTGCGCTGCTGCGGGGATTGAATCCGGGGATGAAGTGATCGTTAGCTCTATGACCTTTGCAGCCTCAGCAAATGCAGTATTGTATTGTGGTGGAACTCCGGTGTTTGCAGATATTGATCCGCTGACTTACAACATCGATCCCGCAAAAATGGAAGAGAAAATTACGAGCAGAACTAAAGCGATTATTCCTGTGGACTTCACCGGTCAGTCGGTGGATATGGACGAAATTAAACGTATTGCAGATAAACATCATTTGATCATTATTGAAGATGCCGCCCATGCCTTGGGCAGTGAATATAAGGGCAGGAAAGTGGGAAGTCAAGCGGATATGGTTGAATTCAGCTTTCATCCCGTAAAACCAATAACCACTGCAGAGGGTGGTGTTATAACCACCAATAACAAAGCGCTTTATGAGAAAATGATGACCTTTCGAACCCATGGCATAACCAAGGCTAGAGAACGCCTAACCGAAAATCACGGGCCCTGGTATCATGAACAGCAGTCACTCGGCTATAACTATCGTTTGACAGATATTCAAAGCGCTTTAGGGACCAGTCAAATGAGTAAAATTGATAGTTTTATCTCGAAAAGAAGAGAGATCGTGAAGTTGTATAATGAAGCGTTCAAAAGTGTAAGTGAAATCATAACACCCTATGAAGCGGATTTCTCAAATTCAGGCTGGCACATCTATGTGATCAAAGTAAATCCGGAGTTATTAACAGTAACTCGAAAGGAAATATTCCAAGCCCTGCAGGCGGAAAATATCGGTGTGAATGTGCATTATCTACCGGTGTATTGGCATCCATATTATAAAGAATTGGGATACGAGAAGGGTATTTGCCCAAATGCGGAAACACTATACGAAAATATGATCACCTTGCCATTGTTTCCAAGTATGACAAAAGAGGATACGGAAGATGTGATCGGGGCCGTAAAAAAAGTAATTAATTATTACCGAAAGTAGGTATAGATATGAAAATAGGCGTAATTATTCAAGCGAGAATGGGATCCACTAGACTCCCGGGAAAGATCATGAAGAAACTACAGGGTAAAACCGTACTGGAACACGTCATCGAAAGAGTAAAGCAGTCAAAATTAATTGATGAAATAATTATTGCGACTACAACTCATGGTAGAGATGATGTTATAGAAACTGAGGCTTTATGGTGCGGAGTAAAGGTCTTTAGAGGTAGTGAAGATGATGTTTTATCAAGATATTATTATGCAGCTAAAGAAAATCACTTAGATGTTGTTGTTCGTATAACATCAGATTGTCCTTTGATTGATCCCCAAATATTAGATGAAGGTATTCAGTATTGTGTTAATAATAATTATGATATCGTCTCGAATGCAGGATCAGACTTATCTAAAAGGACATACCCAAGAGGACTTGATACAGAAATTTTTTCATTTGAAGTGCTAGAAAAATCTTTTGCTTATGCTAAAGAGACATATCAAAGAGAGCATGTGACGCCGTATATCTATGAAAATTTTAATAATGCATACTACTATAAGAATGATATCGACTATTCCAAACATCGCTGGACGCTTGATACAGATGAAGACTTTCTGCTTATATCGGAAATATACAAGCATTTATATCATGGAGAGCATGATTTTTATTTAAGTGATATTGTTAGTCTATTCGATGTAAAACCGGAACTTTTTAGTATCAACGCCCACATAGAACAGAAAAAATTAAATAATTAGGATTGATAAAAATGAAAATCAAAATATTTACTGAAGGTGGAAAAGATATAGGTTTAGGCCATATTTCAAGGTGTTCGTCTTTATATAATGAGGCTGCTAGCAGAGGGATTTCTGTTGATTTAATAGTCTATGGAGATATTGTAGATGTAGACTTTTTAAATGGTATAAATATTATTAATGAAAATTGGTTGGATAAAGAGTATCTATACAACAATATCACATCAGATGACTACGCAATTGTAGACTCATATGAAGCTACAAAAGAAATCTATGATATTATTTCAAAAAAAACAAAAAAAGTATTATACATTGATGATATAGGCAGAACAGTATATCCCGAAGGTATTATAGTAAACCCCTCTTTAGATGCTAGCCACATTGACTATTCGAAATCTCAAAATGGTATTTTGTTATCTGGTCCAGAATATGTGATTTTAAGAAAGCAATTTAGGAGTTTAAAAAAAGAAAACATCTCAAAGGAGGTTAAAAGAGTTCTGATTATGATGGGGGGGACTGATATCAGAGGCTTAACTCCTTTAATTATTGATAATATTTGTAGAAACATGTTAGATATAGAATTCGATATTGTGACTGGTTCTGAAGAGATGGAGAAAATCAATTCGCAGATTTCTAAACCAAAAAATATTACTTTTCATAACAATCTAGATGCAACTCAAATGATGGAGTTAATGATAAGTTGTGACTTAGCTATTACTGCAGCAGGTCAAACCATTTATGAGTTGTTAGCTACACAGACACCTTTTATTCCAATTAAAGTAATAGAAAACCAAGAAAACAATATTAAATCATTGTTTGAATATAATCCTGAACAGATTGTATTAAGATATGACGATTTAGATTTTTTAAGTAACTTAAATAAAGCTTTAGAAATATATAGTGACATCGAATATAGAAAAAGTTATAACCAAAGATATAAAGACCTTGTAGACGGATATGGCTCAAAGAGAATAGTAGATTATTTATTAAAAGATAAAAATAAAGAGTATAAAATAAATTTGAGGAAAATCAAATCAGAAGACATCAAGGAAGTGTTTGATTTATCAAATCAAGACTACGTGAGACGTTACTCAATTAATAAAGATAAAATTGAATGGGCGGATCATATTAAATGGTTTAATTCGGTACTTGAAGATAAAAGCACAGTGTTTTATGTAGTAACAGATAAAAATGAATCTTTTCTTGGTCAGATTCGATATAAAATAGCTCAAAACAGTGCAACCGTAAGTATAAGCTTATCAGAAAAATTAAAAGGGAAGGGTCTTTCAAAGGAGATATTAAGTAAAAGTATTAAAAAAATATTTGAGGAAGAACAATCTGTAAAAGATATTATTGCTTTTGTTTCTGAAAATAACATCGCTTCAAAAAAAATATTTGAAGGACTTAACTTTAAAAGAGTTAAAGATGAAGATAGTATGATGAAGCTTATCCTAAAGAAGGAGGATTTTTATGTTAATTGATAAATTTGACATTAATGAAAAGATATTTATCATTGCAGAGTTGTCAGCAAATCACGGACATGATATCAATATTGCGAAAGACACAATAAAAGCAGCCAAAGAAGCCGGAGCTGATGCAATTAAGATACAAACATACACAGCTGATACTCTTACTATTGATTGTGATAATGAGTATTTTAAGCTTGATAGCGGGACGATCTGGGATGGACGTACTCTTTACGACTTATATAGTGAAGCATATACACCATGGGAATGGCAAAAAGAATTGATGGAGTATGCCAATAGCATAGGTCTTATTTTCTTTTCCACTCCTTTTGATAAAACAGCGGTAGATTTTCTTGAGGAATTAAATGTTCCTGTTTATAAAGTCGCTTCATTTGAAATTATGGATATTCCATTAATTGAATACATCGCATCGAAAGGAAAAACAATGATTATGTCTACAGGGGTTGCTTCATTAAGCGATATTGAAGAAGCTGTTAACGCTTGTAAACGTATGGGAAATGATCAAATTATATTACTAAAGTGCACATCATCATATCCAGCAAAGATTGAGGATGCTAATTTAAATACAATTCCAAATATGAAAGAAACATTTGGTGTTGAAGTTGGGCTATCGGATCATACTCTAGGCATTACAGTGCCAGTAGTATCAGTGGCATTAGGTGCTAAAGTGATTGAGAAGCACTTTATTTTAGATAAATCAATTGGGGGGCCAGATTCAAGCTTTTCTCTTCAGCCACATGAATTCAAGCAAATGGTTGATTCAGTTAGAGAGGCTGAAAAAGCTGTAGGTAAAGTAGATTATAGTATGAGCGAGAAGAAAAAGAATAGTAGGTTATTAGGTAGATCTTTATTTGTTGTTAAAGATATTAAAGCAGGAGAGAAATTCACTGAAGAAAATGTGAGGTCCATTAGGCCTGGATATGGATTAGCGCCAAAGTATTTTAGTGACGTATTAGGTAAGACTGCTAATAGTGATATCAAAAAGGGGACACCACTTGATTGGGGTATGATAAATTTGTAGTATGAGCTTGTAAAAGGAAGTGACTAAAGTTATGGACGTTAAAAATATAATAAAGAAATCAATTAATTATATGGGATATGATATTAACAAAATTGCTAAAAAAAGAAATTTAAAAGACTTCAAATGCTTAACTGATTATTCTAATGTAATATACTCAACTAAAGAAAATTTTTTTTTAGTAGATGTTGATATTAGTTGTAATCAAATAGGTTTCATGTTTGGGAAAGAAGAATGGCACCCATTTACCAAAGCGGTACAAGAAATTATAAAAAGAGAAAACGTTATTTATAAAGACAGCATTTTAAAGAAGTTTTATGATAGTTATCAACCAGCTTCGCTTTATGAATTGTTTTTTTCTAAAATGGCTAATGGGTTAGACAGTTATGAAGTTGATTATCTAAAATCCATTTCTAAACTCTCATTAACCCTTCCATGGTTTTATGAGAAAAAAGAAATAGTTTCTGGAGAAAAAGGATTATGCTCAAGCCATGGTTGGCAGGGCTGTGGTCCGGTATCTGATGAAAAAGGATTGTTGGAGCTAAATAGATTAAAGGTTGTGTATAATTCAATTTCTAAGAAAGGTTATAAATCAAAGCATTCCGATGAAATTAATGGATACTTTTTAAAGAATGAAGATGTCTATAGGTTTATTGTACTTGGAGGAAATCATCGAGTTCCTGTGCTTTCAGCTATGGGATATGAGTATATACCTGTGAAGTTTCGTTCGAACTATCCCAGAGTAATAGATATTAAAAATGTTAAGGAATGGCCCCATGTCAAAAGTGGTGAAATGAGTGAAAATATAGCAAGAGAGATATTCATGACATTTTTCAACAGTGAGAAAAAAAAATTAGTTCAACAATTAGGGATAGTAGAGGCGATATGTTATGAAGGTAAGTAGTCTTTTACGACACAAGGTTGTTCAAGCTGGAAGTTGGTACATTGTTACGAATATATTTGTTAAGGGGATTGGCTTTTTAACAATCCCAATATTCACAAGGATATTAAGTGTTGAGGACTATGGAATAGTAGCGGTATACACAGCTTGGGTGGGGATACTATCTGTATTTATGAGTCTAGATTTAATTTGGTCGGTGAATCTTGGGAAAGTTGATTTTAAACAGAAGTTTGATGATTATATTTCTAGTGTGCTTACTCTATCTTTATTGCTTTTTTCAATTTTTGGAATTCTTATGGTATTATTGCACAACCCGATAAGTAGTTTCATCGATATAAATGGCCCAATTTACTTTTTCATGATTATACATGCATATTTTTTGTTTGTGCAAAGGTTTGCATTAGCAAAGTTTCGAGTTGAATATAAATATAAGCTTGTGTCGATAACAAGTATATTTGCTGCACTAGTAGGTGTGCTAATTTCTATTTACTTAATAAATAGAGTTTTTATTAACCAAGAATATGTTGGGAAAATTCTTGGTGGAGGATTCGTAATAATTGTTTTAGGTATAGGTTATACTATATACTTCTTCTATAAAGGAAATGTATTTATCAATACAAAATATTGGAAACATGCGCTTGGTATATCTACACCATTTATTTTTCATAATCTAGCAGGCATAATAAACTCTCAATTTGATAGACTTGTGATCAATCAATACAGTGGAGCTGCTGCTACCGGAATATATAGTTTTGCATACAATATTGGAATGATTATACTTATAGTGAGGACTTCATTTGCACAAGCCTATAAACCATATTTTTTAGAAAAGGCGAAGCTTGGAAATAGAGAGCGGATACTACAATCAGGTGTCCTTATAAGAGATACTTTTACTATATTGTATGCTCTGATACTTTTCTTATCTCCTGAGGTGATTAGAATAATGGCACCTGAAGCTTTCTGGGAAGGCCTATTTATTATACCGTTTATTTTTATAGCTTATTATTTTGAATTTATGACTACATTTGAAACATACACACAATACTACCATAGAAATACAAAGTATAAAGCTCTCGGGTCATTACTTGCAGCAGGTATAAATATTTCACTAAACTTGATTTTTGTTCCTCGATACGGATACTCTGCTGCAGCCATTACAACTGCAATTACTTTTTTCATATTATTTACTTTCCACTTCGCCATCAATCGTCTTATTATTAAAGATTCAATGTATGGATTAAGATTTCATATTCGGTCAATTGTTTATATTAGCTTAATAACTGGGACTTTTTTTATTATTGAAGATAAACTATTATTGCGTATAATGGTTATTCTGTTAGCAAGTTTATACTGTGCAGTAAACTTAAGAAAGTATAAACTGATGTGATAGAAAATATATACCATATATAACTTTACAGTGGATTATCTGGTGCAAACTGAATCAAGTGACTTAAATATTTTTGTCTATCAGTACCGCCCGGATATATGATAATTTGGATAACGCTATTTTGGATTAAGGATACCACCATCTTTTATGCCGCAAAAACTTCTTGACGATGAGGGATGGCATGCTAGGATTTCACGCCAAGCATCCTCAGCACTTTCGAGGTTGTTCCGGATGCGTTTACGCATGCCATTAGAGGCTCGTCGTCAAGCGGACTGTGGAATAAATGCGGTACTTGGAGACAACAATCACAGTTTCGTTACTCTGGGATGGCGGTACAATCTACTCCGGAATATCTGTTTGCCATTTTTGCTCTGCTAAAGTTGAGCAATATACATATACTATTGAAAAGAGGTGTGAAAAAGGTGTTTGACAAAGTGAATATTCATATTAAAAATAAGACTTTATGCGGAGCGGTAATGAATAGAGTTCTTAACTCAGAAGTAAAGAAATGGTTATTAAAATTGCCACTTCCTTATATAGTTGAAAAAAAATTTATACCTACAGACTACTTTAGAGTCTTAATAAACCCAAAGTTAATAGAGTATGTAGTTCAAAATATATACAAAGAATTTGTTGATAACCCATACAGTTTCGTGTTAGAGGGTGATTGGGATTTATATAAAGGGTACTTGAGGGGAAATACTTTAGAGAACGACCGAAGGGTTATATATGCATCGATGAATCAAATATTTGTAGAAGGTATACATTTCAAAGAATGTGACCAATATTATTGGATGAAAGAAAGAATACTAGAAAGAGGACATAGTTACTGGTGCACTTCTGAAGATGACTTAGATAAGTATTTCGAAAATCTTATTAAAACCTATGAAGGAATTAAGAATGAAGGTTATCTTAGCCAAGAGGAATTAGCCCAAAAAAATCCAGAGCTGATAGATAAGCGAAGAATTAGCAAATTAGATGATGAGATTAAAGTATATATCGATCGCACAGGAAATTTTTTATTAGGCGGTGGTGGGACTCATAGACTTTTAATTGCAGATTTATGTGAAATCAAAGAAATACCAGCTATAATTGCTGGAGTTCATAAATCCTGGTTAGATGAGGTTCATAGAAAACATAAATCAGGTGCTGTTTCTTCAATAAAAAAGGAGTTAAATGCTAAGCCTTCTTATCATATGAGTTGAAGTAGTTAAAGTGGCTTGAAAAAGAAATCAAACGGTGATCCTAATAGAGTTTTGAGGCCATAAGAACACATTGTGGCAAGTGGAAAAGTCCGAAAAACTTTAAAGGCATAATTATAGTTAAATGGAGTTGGTAACCAAACCATATCAACACGATCGCTGATAAGTGGATAATTAATGGATTTTTTACTTACAGAATGATATCGAATATATTGGAAATACAGAGAAGAGATGTATATAACTAGGAGGGGACCAACAAAATGTCAATACTAATAACCGGAGGTGCTGGCTACATAGGCAGCCATACCGTGAAATATTTTCAAAAGCAAAATGAAGAAATCATCGTTGTAGATAATATGCAAAGTGGTCATGAGCCTTCAATTGAAGTGGACCATCTGTATAAAATCGATATTAGAGATAAAGGTGAACTGGACAAAGTTTTTAAGAACCATAATATAGAAGCAGTTATTCATTTTGCAGCTAACTCTCTAGTTGGAGAGAGTATGGAAAAGCCGTATGAATATTACAGCAACAATGTTTATGGAATGCTTTGCCTTCTTGATGTGATGAGAGAGAACAATGTAAACAAGATTGTATTCTCATCAACAGCAGCGACATATGGAGAGCCAAAGAGTATTCCAATCATGGAATCTGAGGAGACAAGCCCTACCAACACTTATGGTGAGACGAAACTTGCCATGGAGAAAATGATGAAGTGGTTTGAACAGGCTTATGGCACCAAGTTTGTATCTCTTAGATACTTTAATGCTGCAGGAGCTTTTGAGACTGGTGAAATAGGGGAAGATCACCATCCGGAAACACACCTTATTCCGCTTATTTTACAAGTACCACTTGGAAAGCGTGATAAGATTTATATGTTTGGAGATGACTATCCTACTGAAGATGGAACATGTGTAAGAGATTATATTCATGTCATGGACCTTGCTTCAGCTCATTATAGAGCACTTGAGTATCTAAGAAAAGGAAATAATAGTGATATCTTTAACCTTGGAAATGGCAATGGCTACTCAGTGAAAGAGGTAATTGAAACAACAAGAAAAGTAACAGACCATCCAATTCCAGCAGAAGTTAAAGAAAGACGTGCAGGGGATCCAGCAGCACTTATTGCTTCATCAGAAAAAGCTAAGAGTGTGTTGGGATGGAAGCCTGAGTTTGATTCACTTGAAAAGATTATTGAAGATGCCTGGAGATGGCATAAGAGTAATCCTAATGGATATGAAAAATAGATAATTAAAGCCCTAACACCGTTTAGGGCTATTTTTACAATGGGGGGATAGTGATGGACCAAAATATAGAGAGGTTTAAAAAGGGAGCAAAGTACGTAAGTATTGCATCTGCAGTAACAAGAGATCATTTAACTTCTTGTGAACATATAAGTGATGACTATTCAAACTTGAAATGCGTAAAGTTTATTCCTGCCAGTGGAGCAGCCACTAGAATGTTTGAAGACCTTTATAAATATGTAGAGGATAAAATAGACACTGAATCTATCAATACATTTTTTGATGAGTTAGAGGACATCACTTTTTATGAAGAAATCAAAGACTTTATTAAAAAAGAAAAAATCGACAAAAGCAAGACTTCTGGCAGACTTAAAATAATTGACTACATATTAAATACCTTGAATTACGGCAATCTGCCAAAGGCTGTTATTAAAATGAACTCATATGAGGGCTACTCAACAACACCTATAGAAGAGCATATCTATGAAGGGGAAAGGTATTTATGCCCTAGCAGCTTAAACTTTCATTTCACCATATCAAACAATCACGAAGATTTATTTAACAGGTACATTGAAAGCGTTTTAAATGGAAGAGATGATATCAAGGTGTCTTACTCCTTCCAAAAACCAAAGACAGATACTTTAGCTGTGGATATGGACAATAATCCATTTATGATGGAAAATGGCGAGCTTCTTTATAGGCCAGGAGGACATGGGGCCTTAATAGAGAACTTAAATGACATCGACGGGGACATTATTTTCATAAAAAATATCGACAATGTATGCCATAGAGACTACATTGAAGACACGGTAAATTCAAAGAAAAAGCTGGCATCCATAGGGTATGCTTTTAAAGAGAAAATAGATGGATATATTAGAGACTTATTATCAGATGACTATGACATAGATGAAATTAAGAAGTTTATCAATCAAGAACTTAATATAACATTTAAAGGTGAAATGACAAAGGATAAAGCTCTATCCTTTTTAAATAGACCGCTTAGAGTATGCGGCGTTGTTAAGAATCAAGGAGAACCTGGTGGTGGTCCGTTCCTTGTTGATAATGGTGAATATACAGATTTGCAGATCTGTGAAAAATCAGAAATAGATTTAAATGATAAAGAACAACATGAACTATTCAGTGCTTCCGAGTTCTTCAACCCAGTGGATATTGTATGCTTTGTTAAAGACCATAGGGGAGAGAAGTTCAATTTGCTTGAATATGTAAACGAGGAAAGATACTTTATAAGCCAGAAGACTTATAAGGGTAAAGACATAAAAGCATTGGAGCATCCAGGGCTTTGGAATGGAGCTATGGACAATTGGAACACCCTATTTGTCGAAGTGCCATTAAGCACTTTCAATCCCGTGAAAAAGGTGAATGATCTTCTAAGGCCATGTCGCAGGAGTGTAGCAGAGATGGAAGAAGTGTATTGGGCTGAGGTTGCAGCAAGTAACGAGTAGACATCATAGAACGGGCATAGATAAATAAGCAACTGTGTCCGTTTTGTTATAGAGAGAATTATTAGAATATTACATTAATACTACAATCATTTGCTTAGGATGGACATTCCTCAAGGACCAATGGATGGATAAAAACTTTGCAATAATCAAAAATAATGCAATAATAGGTTAAAAAAGTTAAAAAAATATTCGATCAACAAAAAAACATAAGCTGATAAAGATGTTGGAAAATTAGGAAAATAAAAAAGGGCAGAAAAAACCAATTTAGTAAAAAAAGTAAATTTTCTCAAGATAAAAACCTATATCCTATTTCCAAAGAACACCGTCATTAAAGAACTAAATTCAATAGTTCTTCACTGGTTAATTGATTATAATGTATTTGCTTTCTTTTACAATATTTTTTAATGAGATTTTTCGGCTGTCCAAAGAGTAAACTCATAAATGCAGAAAAATGCTTTGGATTTTCTTTAAACGCATGCTGAAAAAGGATTTTTAAAAATTTTGGCATGGACTTGTATTCTAAGCTTTTAATAAAATGATTGGGCTTAGAGGCAATTTTTTTCAAAGAATACCATATTCGAAAACGGGTAGTTCCCTTTTCCTTAGTTAAATTATACTTTGCAAGAACTTCCCTCTGGCGGCCAAGGATATAGATCTTTTGATCCGTAATACGGATGTTAAGTCTATTTCCTTTATAAGCAGTCCCCACTTCATACTTGGAATAATTATATGTAATAAAACCGTGGGAAGATACTGTTCGCTGAATCTCTTTGGCATAAATAAAAGGTTTCTTTGGCAAGGTATTAAAGTGGGGAAGTTCATGATCTAAAAGATTTACACGGGTATCGTTTTTTACGGGATGCATGGATTCATTTCGTTTTTTTAGGCGTTCATCCACAAAATTCCGGACTTCTTCCAAATCGGAATACGTTCCGATATTATATTTTATAAAATCCTTTTTCAATCGCTTTACAGAATTCTCCACACCACCTTTTTGCCAAGGGGAGTAGGGTGTACAAAACTGAACTTCGAAGGAATAATGATTGGAAAGTTCTTTAAGCATTTTTGAAACCGTAGCATTTTTCTTTTCCGTCCGGTGGTCTTTAGCAATTTTCATATTATCAAAAACCACTTTCGGAGGGACCTTCCCAATCTTTTTCACAAAAGCATTAAAACCATCAACAAAAGCTTTGCTATCCTGCTTTAGGGATACATAACAAAAGTCGAAATTAGAATAAGGAAAAGTAAAGACGGCAAAATAGACAATTCGATCTTCGTGGGGAAAGGGTAAACGAAGTTGTCCATAATCAAACTCCACGTATTCACCCGGCGGATGGTGGATATGCAAATAAGCTTGTTCTCCTTGATTTTTAATATAAGAAAACAATTCCCGGGTCTTGTTTAGGGAAATTTTGAAAGTTTCCTTGTTTAGAATATGATAAATCTCTTTACTACTCAACCGCTTCTTTTGCTTTCGGTTTATCCCTCGTACCTGCATACGAGAGAGGACAAGGATTCTTTGCATTACCTGTTGAACCGCAGGATCATACACCGGATCATCATGGCGTATGGTGATAAGTTCCATCTTCGTTTCTTCTTTCATACGCGTAACAGCGTTTCTGGAAACATTCAGAAGTTGCATTGTCTTTTGATAGCTAAAGCCTTTTGACAGATACTCTTTGATATCCTGTCGCTTTAAATATGGTAGTAGCATGTTTTATCTCCTCCTATTTATTATGGGCCAAAGTGTTAAGTATAATAGAAGAATGGTTTTTGGTAAAGGTGAAAGTGAAGTACATAGAATATTTGCTAAGGTAGGATAAAAAAAGTTTTGAGCGATTGTTGAGGCGCTGCAGTTAATAGAAAATGAAGTGGCATAACTTAAAGAATCATAAATATGAAAGGATGGAAAGCCAAATGAAGTATTCAGAAATTGAAGTGAAAAATATGCTAAAGGTTGGAGAATTAAGTCTCGAAGAACAAGTAAAGTTTAACATTTTGAATTTCATCAGAGTTATGCACCTTAATCAGCAGGATTTTATAGAATCATCCTTCGCTACGGAGTTTTTTGGAGAATTGCCGATGACTTTTCGAAAATATCCGGGGCAAGTGGTGGGTCTTATTACGGCTACAATTAACGGAGAAGTACAAAAGTTTGTATTTACGGATCAAGGATATGAGCCATTGGAAGAGATACTTAAATTAACAAAAAAGTAAATACCAATGTCCGTTAATCTATGGATGCTCAAGAATGCATAGATTTATACAGATAAAAGTAAGGAGTGATCAACAATGAACATTGAATACATAAGTACAATTACGGCCAGTGATATGGTTACCTGGATACTAGCTTTAATGGGGGGATTTATCGCATATCTGGTGATCGATCATTTCCAAACATCCATGGAGCGTCACAAGGTCATTAATGAAATTGAGACCAAGCTAAACCATTTATTTTCAAGTACAATTGCAAAAAAAGTGGAGAACGAAGAGTATAACACTGTGATGGTTAGGACCGTACTACATGATTTTTCACCCTGGGTGTTTAATAAGAATGCATCTCCTTTGATTATGGATGCCCAGCGTCACATTTGTATTAGGAAAGATCAGGCGTACCATGAATATATCAGTACCCAGGCGCTACACGAAAGCTTAGTGCTGTTTCGAAGAATTGAAAAGCTACATAAAAGCAAGATCATCGAAAGTATCGACTTATCGGATTTGTGGCGGGAGATTTTACCCTATGGAACCTCCAACCGGCTGATATTTTTTGGAAACTATTTTTCCAAACATGATACCCAGTCCATCGCCTATGTGTTAATGAAGACCGTGAATGCATGTAAGAAGCATAAAAATCAGCCGGCTTTAGATTACTTTAAAAATAATTATAAAAACCAAGAAGAAGATATTGATACGTATTTTCAAGATAACACCAGAATCGGGGCGAAGCGGAAAGTGGCGTTGAAGCAGTTTTTTGATATTGTCAAGTGACGAAGGAAGAATCATTGGGCTTAAAAAGAGAATCGGCTGTTTCTGAAGACACCGCCTCAGTAATTTCTTTTAATAATTCATCATCATGATTAAAACAATACCATTCGTAGCGAAAGCTTTCGGGTATTCTTATCGTTTTATAACTCGAATTAACCATGGGATTTATTTTCATTTTTAGGTAAGGGTCTTGCGAGTACTTTTCGCAATCACTAAAATCATATAAAGAATAATTAAGAACAATGTCAGAAGCATTACTTAAAACCCGGGTCGAAATACTCTCGGCAAGGCTATTGGCTATTAAGATAAAATCATACTGCGTGAGTCGATCAAGTTGAAAAGACAAAATTTTACTCTTCTTCATTTCATCCTCCGGAAATAAGTGAATGGAAGAATCGTCTGGATCATAGGGTAAATAGTGAACGCCGGGAAGCTTAGTTTGAGCGATTAAAGGTTCCAAAGTTTCCGATGTCGTTAATTGCTCAATGTTTGAAAATTTCAATGTCGTTGCATTTACAGGGGTTTTCTCAAAATGCTTATAAAAATCACCATAAGGAGAGACGTTAATTATAAGTATTTTCTTTTCTTTGAAACATTCTTCCAATAAGTTGGTAACAATAAAGAACGCAAGCCTTGGAATATCATGAGAGATTAAATGAATGGTTTTTATAGGCTTACGGTCAATTCCTGAACTGAAACATTCCAATAATTCGTGAGTGTTGTAATTAAATTGATATCCAAACTCATCTATAAACTGTTTAAGATTACCGGCAGAGGGTTCCTTAACTCGATCTTTCCACCAATCATAATAGGTTGTATAAAATGGATGTTTGGAAGGAATGTTTATATTATATTTTTCTAAGAATAGCTTGAATTTGTTTTTCAAATTTGACACCTCCTAAATATAGAATACCAGATTAAAAGCCACATGTTAATTTGGAGTCATCCGAAGTTTTTCAGTTTTATAACCGTTTAAACCGGGGACATGCTGAAGAAAAAGGGGCTGTTTTTGTCAATGCATAGCTTTTTCTTATTGTAAAAACTATTTCCCGAATAGAAACTGTATTTTATAAAAAACACCAAGGACTGACCAGACATCGAAAAATTTACGATATTTTCCAAGATAATTGTTTCAAAAATAAGGAAGATCCATGGTTGACGTGGAATAGGTTAATAAAAGAGGATCGAAAGCGTGAATAAGGGGTGATGGTAAAGTGAAAAAGTTGTTAGGGATGGTGTTGCTGTTTGTAGTGGTTATTTCAGGGTTTGGCCTAGGGTTTGCTGAGGAGCAGGAAGGAACACGGTTTCTACACACAAGGGATCGGTTCTTCATTGTTAAAAGGCGAACACAGTAAGAAGCCGTCCCTCGGTGCCCTAAAATAAAGTTCAATAAAAAAGCGATACATTTTATTTCATGTATCGCTTCAGTTCCTTATAAAAATTCTCTCTTGTACCAGCCATAATAACAACAACCATATCACCATTTTCAAGCTGGGTAACTCTGTAGGCCAGTTCATAGTTAATTCTTCCGTACTTTATATCCAAACTGTAAATACCACTTAAATCACCTGTTTTTGCAATTCCCACATCGGGATTTTCTCGGATGCGGATAATCGCTTCCTTAAAAGTTCTCTTGAGTTGTTTGTCTTTAAGCTTTTTGAAGTATTTCTCTGCAATAGGTGTATAAGTTACCGGAAGCATTATTCTGTCTCCGCTTCTTCAGCACCAAAAATATCATCCGTAGGATCGACATAATTGGTAGAGGCATTTTTTGCAATTTCATCGGCTTCTTCAACAAGTTTCTCAACGGCGGGTCTGATCTTACGGTTTATCTTTTTAAACTCAGCAAGTAATTTTTCATCGGAATAGCCCTGCTTAATTAAATCCGCTAAAATTTCTTCAGCAAAAGCAGAATCCTCTTTTTTTACCGGTGTAAGAATCAACATACCATTCGAGTAGATACACTCAAGTTCTTTATCCAGACCCAAAGCCTCATAGTATTTAGCGGGTATGGTAATTTGCCGTTTGCTGGATATAGTAATGCGCCGTTTTTCTATAGGCTTATCCGTCTCATTTGATTTTGCAAGTGCCATTAGTATGCACCCCTTCCTTAAAAATATCAACGAAAGGAAACCAAGCTTCTTTACTTACATTATACGCTGAAGGTGGGTTAGTGTCAAATAATTTACTCAGGATCAGGATCTGAACTGAGTAAGCAATGCAGGGTGCGGGCAGTCCCTTTTGGTTCTCCCCCTTGGTGCACTTGTAAAATAATTGATTAACGAAGAAATCAAGCGGTAGTGGTGTTGATCGGCTGTTCCGGTACGGCGGATTACGACCTTTCCTCCGCCTTGGAGCTGGAGTTTTCCGGACTGGATACCGAAGGGGTGGCCACCCTGTATTTCGACAACACTTTTTTGGTGGAGGAAGTACTGTCGAATCTAGGCTTGGATGAGAATTTCAATTATTATACCTTGGGCCAAACCGACCCGAAAAAAGCGGCGGAACTGGAAAAATCCTTCGCCTTAATAAACAGCATCGCCCTAACTTTGGACCGGAATCATAACTTATCCAACGGCGACGAGGTCAAGGTCAACCTGGTATACAACGAAGCCCTGGGGGAGGAGCTGAAATACCGCTTCGGCCTGAAGACGGAAACCTATAAGGTAAGCGGCCTGCGGGAGCCGGTGATCCTTGAGGCGGAGGACTTATTAGAGTATGTGGAGGTGGAATTTCTGGGGATTGCTCCTAACGCCACGGTGGAGCTGCCACGGATGATGTGCTAAAACACCTTCGTTTCTACGCCGACAGGGATAGGGATCTGGATCTGGGGGAAAAGATTGAGGTTTTCGTGGACGGCAACGATTATATTCTGCGGGAGCAGGGCTACGTCCTTCGGGAAGGGTCAATGGAGTTTACCGTGGAGAATGTGGACTGTTACGTCGCTTCCTTTGAGCAGCTGGATCAGGAAACCCTGGGAAGAGTAATCCGGCAGTCCGATGATCTGATGCGCTCCACCCTGATGGCCAATCGGCACCGGGACGTGATCGTGGATGTGAACAATGAATACCGAATCGACAAGCAGAATGCACGGAAAATCGAAAACATTTCCCTGGACAAGGCCTATTTCTTAACCCATAAGGATCCGAAAACTGTTCGGGGGGCCAACTCCAGAAACGCTCTTTTGCTGTGCTATACCTTTGATATGGATGACATCGTGGAATACTACAGCAATCGTCCCAGCAGCTATGAAGACGTGAACATCTATGCCTGGGCGCACAACTTTGTGTTGACCAAGGAGGGGGATATTGCAGTGGACGTGATGGACATGGAGGTAAACAAAAGCCTGGTCTTTACCGATCCCCAAATGTTTTTCGATGCGGTGATCACCAGTCATTTAGGGGAGTATGAATATGAGGAGGTTTCTGTAGAGGCATTACCCTAGGTTGTTGAAAAAGTTGTAGTGCATGGGATAAAGGGGGGAGAATCAAGTGGAAAAAGCAACGATTCAAGATCAAGGCAAGGAAGGTCTGAAGGCGTTTTTAAGTTTCGATAAACTGATTGTACCAAGCTTTATTAAGGTTATTTTTTATCTTGAAGTGACAATTTTTCTGCTGATCGGCTCCGGGATGGCCAGTACCTTCGGCGGCGGCTTTCAAGTATTTTTAGGGTTAATGGTACTCTTTTTCGGTCCGCTTTTCAGCCGGGTGTCCTGTGAATTGACGATTATCCTGTTTAAGATTCACGATCAGTTGAAAATCGGAAACGAGAGACAGAAGGATATCCTTTAGGGTAGGGGATGCCTTACGCAATAAAAAAAGGGCTTAGCCCTTTTTTTATAATATCTTGTTCATTCCTTTAATTCGTCCAGTGCATAACTACATAAACATTATCCTCTTGATGAAACATTACTAATTATACTTCCAATGCACAACCACATAAACATTATCCTCCACATGAAACAGTTCTAAGTTTACCGGGGTGTTTGGGGGAGTGGTTAGAGGATCTAATAGGTAAAGGGTATCCGCCGCTACGTCCCCACCGGTAACCGTGGCTACTTGGTCCGAGGAAACTTCCGCGTCTACAGAAACGGTGTCGTTTTCATCAACGCGAAGATAGTCATCGGGGTTTTCGATAATATCTTCATAGGGTGCGCCTCCGTCGGTTACCACAAAGCGTTCCTGAAGGTTCAGTTCTTCCAAATCGGGCTTTTCATCGCCGAAGATTGGGGTATGGTCATACTCTCCCTCATCATCATAAAGATCAATGGAGTTACTTAGATCATACCCTTCTAAGGCAAAAAGCTCAGGTTCATCTTCTCCGGGTCCAAATATAGCGGTAATGGTGACAACATTATAGTTATCCAAGTCGGCTTCCTGCTCTTCTTCTGCGGGGTCCTGTTGTTCCTCTTCGTCGGCCTCTTCTTCCTCTTCCGTTTCAGCTTCTGCTGCCGGATCGTCGGCTCCCGCTGCATCCTCCTGCTCCGATTCCTCTTCTTCGCAAGCGGCAAAAGCGATCATGGCCAGGGTTAATAAAGCGATAAATAATAGTTTTTTCATGTTCAATCCCTCCTATGCGGTTCGTTGAACGGACGTCGTCAAAAAATGCGGTTGGAAGCCGTAGTTCTTCGGCTTCGAAATTTATGTGTGCGCTAAGGTCCCGGTGGTGGATCCTGCCAACCAAAGGTAGGGTAGGCATAGTTTCTCATCACGCGCCCCTTAACGGATTTGTATTTCACTTTACACAGGGAGTACTGCTGGCTGAAAATTTCTGACCGTTTTCAAACCAGGTGATTCTGCACAGGAAATCCTGTGTAGATATTAATAGTTGTTACCCTTAATTGGACGATGTTACACACTCAAATCCCTTTAAGTGTGATTTATCCCATTATTTAACTCGCAGCTACTCTTCTTTAGCTTTATCAAAAAGGGAATCAAATGGAAAACCCTTTGATGTACCCGTTGGATTAATTATCCCGATGAAAAATGCCGTTGGTCCAGCTACGCCCTTTGTTATAGCCCTCTTTGCTGATTTTTTTCCCGAGCTTAATCACCGTGGACTGAATGATTTTTCGGTTGTCATTGACCACGGTGCCCAGCATCGGTAGGGCCCGAAGGGTGGCGGATTTTCTGATTTTTCGTTTGTCTCCTCGTTCCTCATTGATGATAAACTCCTGGGCGATCAGCCCTACCCGGAGGGATAAATAGGCATTGGCGGAGCCCTGGATGGCGGAGTTCATTAAGAGATTTACCGCCGCCTGGACGCCGGGGACGAGACTTCCCAGGAAGGAGCCGAACATCAAAGAGAGCATGGGCTCCAACTGTTCGTCCAACAGCTCCAGATCCTCCAGGCTTCGGGTTAAGAACAAAGTGGCCAGCACGTTGACGTAGATTTTTACCAGCTTCCCGATTCCCGGGCGCTGATGATAAAGAACCGCCACCTGCCGAATCAATTTGGTGATATGTACCATCATAAACACCGCATCCAGACTGCCGTTTTGGGAGATGGTGGTGGTGATAAACATCCGGGAGGCGTTATCCCGGATGATTTTTTCTCCTCTTTTGTGGAGGAGCGCCAAGGCGGCTTCGATCTCCTCGAGGGAAGGGTCTTCGTCTCGGGCAGAAGAAGAAACCGAATCGTAGGGTAGATAATCAGGGACAGCAACAAAAGGAGCCCCAGTATCAAAAACCCGTAGGCGAGAAACCGGTTCATATCCAGCAGCAGATAGTAGGTTTGCAGGGCCTCCTTTAGGCGTGTTTTTGCTATTATACCATAAATCCCTAAATCCCTGTCATCTAGGGCGGTACTACCTCATCCGCTGAAGTTTTGCCTCAATCCGGGCGTTGATCACCTCTTCAGGAAGTTCCCGGTAGCGACTTTCCTTCAGGTGATGGGTGTTTTTTACAGCACCGTTGGTGGCAGGCCGGGTTCCTGGGATAGTAGTCGCCGCTTTGGAAGGTAGAAAAGCCTCCTGGCTCTTTTTTCTTTTCGTCAGCTCTTCCAGGATTTTGGTTAAGTACTTTTCATAGCCGAAGGTGGTGACGCTTTGGCGATTGATAATGGTAAGGGCCTCCCCTAGGATTTCCTTTCCGAAGCGCTGTTGTAACCTTTGATGGAGCTGATCGTGGTTGGGGATTCCTTCTTTCTTTTCCTTGGGATGTTGAGAATTAGCACTTTTTTTGCTGTAATCCCTATGGTCTTTATTATTCTTTGTTTGATTGTTCTTTGATGGATGGATCTCACTACAATCCGTATCAGTAAAATCAGTCTTAGTAAGATCAGTATCATTAGGGGGGAATTCGGTAACCTCTGTAGGGGCAAAAAGTTCCTTTCTCGGGGGAGTTTTTTGGGTTGTCCGGGGTGGCATAATTACCCCCGAGGTTTCCGGTTTCATAAGATACAGGCGACTAACCTTTCCAAGGCCGGGACTTTCCTCTACTAACAGCTCCGCCTCCCGTAGTTCTTTTTTATATTTGGTAATGGTTTTGCCATTGGCCCGAAGGACCTCGCTAAGGCTCCGATCCCTCTGGGGCTTTTCGCTCAGGGGACGGTGGTCGTACCGGGCGGGTTTTACCTTGAAGTTTAAGTAGTAGCGGCCCTTTTCATCCCTTCGGTTGTTACTGATGGACAGCAGCAAACGGTCGAAGAGCACGGAGTAAAGAAGAATCGCCCCCGGGGACAGTTTTTCATACCGGTCATTGTGCAGCAGTTCTTTGGATAACTGATAAAAGCGAAAACCTCCTTGATCTTCCTCGCGGTAGAATCGTTCTTCGATGGTACTTTGTTTCTTTGTCATGGATAACCCTATATGTTAGGGTAGTTGTCGTATAAAACATTTCTTGTATAATGTAAGTACGACGATAATCCAATAAAGGGAGCGATCACGTGTCAACAGGAAAGAAAACCTCTAAACGTTATGATAAAAAA
>NZ_SUMG01000027.1 GCF_009910325.1 Isachenkonia alkalipeptolytica | reverse complement strand
CATCGGATTTTAATATGAAATAACCCGAACGATTATTGGTTTAATGAAAAAATAAGTACGAAAAAAAAGGAAGGATGATTGAAATGGAAACAGAACTTAAAGAAATACTGTCTAAAGAAAAACTTTTTACTTTACCTCCTTGGACCCATCAAAAAAAATATTTGAAAGAAATCTTATCCATTCATAGCTACATTAAATTTGTCTCGCTGGTTGGAGTGGATCTGGGAGGCAATGATACCGATGAGAAAATTCCTGTATCTTTATTTTTGAAAGAACTGGACAGCTTTTTAAAAGAAGGAGTACAAACCGATGGTTCCAGTGTAATTCTACACAAAATTGCTACACTGAATAATGCGAAAGTGGATTTAATTCCGGATTTAGAGGTTAATTGGTTTGTGGATTACAATTACTATTATGAAGATTCGAAAACCAACATGCCTTTAGGGACTTTAAGAATTCCGGCGTTTTTGAAACATGATGGGAAAATGGTGGACTCCCGTTCAATTTTAAAAAGAGCGGAGAACTATTTTGAAGAGTTTATGCTCGAATCAATTCATAGGTATAAAAATGGACAACTTAAAGACCTCTATGATAGAGGGGTTAAAAAAGTGCTCTTAACCACGGCCACAGAATTAGAATTTTGGGTGAAAACCCCGGAAGAATCCGCTGATGAAGAAAAATTAACCACATCTCAAATGTTAAAAGAACAATACTGGAAACGAACCAAAGGGAATGTACGAACCGCATTAGAAGAAGTGATGATTATATTAGAAGATTATGGGTTTGGTCCGGAAATGGCTCATAAGGAAGTTGGGGGAGTTACTGCGAAAATTGGATTAACGGGCAAATTCAATCATGTTATGGAACAGTTGGAAGTGGATTGGAAATACAGCACCGCTTTGCAAGCTGCCGATAATGAACTATTTATCCGGGAATTAATTGAAGAAGTTTTTGAATTTCATGGCTTAGAGGTTACTTTTTCAGCAAAGCCCATTGAAGGGGTAGCCGGTAGTGGCAAACATACCCACGTGGGTGTGCAGTTTCTATTAAACAATGGAGAAAAGTTGAATGCCTTTGTTCCTGAAAATATAAAAAAAGATTTTTTAAATCCTCTTGGATGGGGAGCCTTTATCGGAATTCTTAATAATTATGATGTGATCAATCCCTTTATTAATTCAACGAATGATGCCTTTAATCGATTAAAACCGGGATTTGAAGCCCCGGTATCAATTGTTGGCTCCGTAGGTCATACTCCGGAAATTCCTTCGAGAAACCGTACGGTTTTAATAGGGTTGGTTCGGGATATCATCAATCCACATGCTACTCGCTTTGAACTGCGATCGCCAAGTCCGAATTCGAACACCTATGTTTATGTCGCCGCTATGTATCAATCCATGCTGGATGGTATCAAAGAAGTACTATCTGCCGGTTTATCCGGGAAAGAAGTTGAAGCTGAGTTTTCCAAGTCCCTTGGGGAAGAGAAGTTTTATTTAGATAAGGACCGGGTTTATCGAAGTGAAGAGGATGTGTTTGACGATTACTCGGAAGGTGAGCGAGAAAGAATGTTTGGTAAATCCCCGGCTACGGTATGGGAATGTATTCATATTTTCAATCAACACTATGATAAAAAACAAATGTTGTACCAAGGCGGAGTGTTTGAAGATAATATCATAGACTCTATTATGGAGGCGAATCTGGATATTTGGGTCAAAGAACTGATTGGGCGAATTCTTCCGGAAAATACGGAGTTAGTAAGGTCTTGTAGAAGAATTCATGGGAATCAAAACTTATCGGATTTAGACGTGGTTAATTGGGAGAAAATAAATGGACTTCGTTATGATTTAATGAAAGATCGCCTGGATCAGGTTTCTTTGTTTTCTAAAATTAAAAAAGAACTGGAAGGCAAAAACTATCTGGAGGCTTCAAAGCTTCAGCAGGAAATGCAACAAAACATTTCAAAACTGAAGGTTCTTTATGGAGAATATCGGAAAAATCTCTTAGAGGATATGAATGGACTAAACGATTTTTATTAGGGAAACATTGTTTTAAAGGTAGAAGTCTGGGTATAATAAGACATAGGTTTGAGCCTAAATATGAAAGGAAGTGTTAAGATGTATTGTAGAAATATTGAAAAGCGATTCAAAAAACTTACCGATTCCATGAACCTTCAACAATCCAAAGAGGAAGCTCGGAAAAAGGGTTTAATGAAAGGTTTGGCTTTAGGTGCTTTCCTAGGAGCTGTATTAGGAGTACTGTATGCTCCCGATAAAGGAGAAGTTACTCGTCAGAAGACTAAGGATGAAGTGATGCGGTTAAGAGAGGATATGGGAGATTATCTCGAAGTTGGTAAGGAAAGAGCTTCTGAGTTATTAGAAGAGAAGAAGGATCGTGCGGAAGAAATTTGGTTAAGTACAAAAACAAATTTCACTGCGGAAACAGAGAATGATAAAGAAGATATTTCCAAAGAGCAGGAAGAAACAGAAGAATAAATCACTTACAAAGGGGAGATAGTATGGAATTAACAATAGACTTACAATCAATATTAATGCTTGTTTTAATAGTTCTGGTAATTGCTGTAGTGTTGTTTGTATTGAAATTAGTACAGACTATGAAAGGAATCAATACTATTATTGAAACCAATGAAAAAAACATTAATGACACCCTGAATAGTATTCCTATTATTACAAAAAATATCGAAGAGGTCACCTCGGGTATTAATGATGAAATGGAAAACATCACAGGATCTATTGAGAATGTGAGCAGTACCATTGATACTACCACCGATTTAGTGGATACTTTAAACCAAGAGGTATTACAACCCCTTTTGGAACTAGGAGCAGTATTAATGATGATCAAAGATTTTATTCCAAAAAAGAAGAAGAAGGGTTTGTTTAAATAATATACATAACCTGTATAAATTTTAAAAAGCGGTTCACTCCGCTTTTTTTAAACCCTAAAGGAGGAGTCGTTTTGAAAGAAATTGTATTAGCTGCCGGTTGTTTTTGGGGAGTAGAAGCTTACTTTTCAAAAGTAAAGGGTGTTGTAGAAACGGAAGTTGGTTATGCGAACGGTAATACTGAAAATCCTACCTATGATGAAGTCTGCCATATGAATACTGGTCATGCGGAAGCTTGCTATATAAAATATGATGAAAATGTTATATCCCTAACTGAATTGCTAAAGAAATACTGGAAAATTGTAGATCCTACGGTATTAAACAGACAGGGGCCTGATACCGGTGCACAGTACCGGACTGGAGTCTATTATATGGATGAAAAAGATATCACAGTTATTAAAGAATCTCTTCAAGAAGAACAAAAACAGTATAATAAAGATATTGTTACAGAAGTCAAACCTTTAGAAAACTATTATAAGGCAGAAGAGGTTCATCAAAACTATCTTAAGAAAAATCCAAGGGGCTATTGTCATATTGATTTATCTCAAATCAATTAAAGCTGCTTGACAATTTGGGACCATCCTTTATAATAATGATCATAGTTAAATAGTCATCGAACAATGAAGGAAAAAGTAACAGATATAGGATCGAAAATCAGAGAGGAAACTGGTTGGTGAGAAGTTTTCCGTACATATCTGTGAATTACACTCCCGAGTTCCGACATGAAAGTGTCGCGTATAAACTACGTTACGGTTATTAAGAGACATCCTAGGAATAGGATGTAATTAAGGTGGTACCGCGAGCTTTTCGTCCTTAGCATATAAATAAGGAGAAAAGCTTTTTGTATTTGGTTCTTTATTATTGTCATAAGCAACTTATAATTTCCATTAAGGAGGATGTAAAATGAAAAACGTATATGAAGAATTGACGGAACGTGGATATATCGAACAGGTCATCCATGAAGAAGAATTAAAAAATCTGTTAGGAAAAGAATCCGTAACGTTTTATATCGGATTTGATGCTACGGCTTCCAGTTTAACCCTAGGGCATTTTGTTCAAATGATGGTGATCAAAAGAATGCAAAGGGCTGGCCATCGGCCCATTATATTATTTGGTGGGGGAACCACCATGATTGGGGACCCTTCCGGAAAACAGGATATGCGTAAGATGTTGACAAAGGAAACCATTGATGAGAACATTGAATACTTCAAAGGTCAGTTTCAAAAGTATATTGACTTGCATGAGGATAAAGCTATTGTGGTAAATAATGCGGAGTGGTTGCTGGATCTTAATTATATTGAATTTATCCGAGAAATTGGCAAACACTTTACGATTAATCGAATGCTCAATGCAGAATGTTATAAATCTCGTTTGGATAAAGGGTTAACATTTTTGGAGTTTAATTACATGATCATGCAATCCTATGACTTTTTAGAACTTTACCGTCGATATAACTGCAAGCTTCAGGTTGGAGGAAGTGACCAGTGGTCTAATATACTCGGGGGATATGAGCTTGTTCGAAAGTTGGAAAAAGACTCAGTCTATGCTCTTACATTTAAATTGCTGACAAACTCCGAAGGGAAAAAAATGGGAAAGACAGAATCGGGAACTATATGGTTAGATCCGAAGAAAACATCACCTTATGAATTTTTTCAGTATTTAAGGAATGTGCATGATGCTGATGTGGAAAACTGCTTAATGCTTCTTACGATGGTTCCCACGGAGGAAGTAAAACGACTGTCCGCTTTGGAGGGTAAAGAAATGGAAAAAGCGAAGGAAGTATTAGCCTATGAAACGACGAAACTAGTTCATGGAGAAGCAGAAGCAAAAAAAGCCTTAGAAGCTGCGCGAGCTATATTCTCTGGTAAATCGTACTCTGATGATGCACCTACCTCGGAAATGAAAAAAGAGGATTTTGAAGAGGGTTTAGATATTTTAACCTTGCTTACAAAAACCGGTTTGATCAGTTCAAGGGGAGAAGGACGCCGTTTAGTACAACAAGGCGGCATTTATGTTAATGAAGAAACCGTGAAAGATATTCATCATTTAATAACGTTGGATCATTTTGAGGATAACAAATTATTGATCCGCAAAGGAAAGAAAACCTATCACCAAGTGAAGGTTCAATAAGGCCCCCCCCTTATTTTTAAGTACGTGGATAAATTGAAGTAGAAGATTTGTGAGCCGTACATTAAAAGAAAAGCCCCTGCTGAGATCTTCTCAGCAGGGGCTTTTACACGAATTATGCATTTTTTGATGTTTTATCGGGGTTGATTAATAATAGTTTAAATATTTCTTTAGCTCCCAATTATGGATTTCTTGACTGTAATCTCTCCATTCAGCTTTTTTAGCTTTAATGTATAAGTTAAAAATATGCTCTCCTAGTGACTCTTTCATGAAATCACTTTTTTCTAGCTCTGAAAGGGCTTCCCCTAGGGTTTCAGGGAATTTTTCAATTCCATTTTCTTCCCGCGTTGCACAATCCATATCATAGGTACACCCATCAAAGTAAGCCGGTGGTTCAATCTTATTTTTAATTCCATCTAGCCCGGCAGATAAAATAGCTGCAAGGGCTAAATAATGGTTTGCTGTGGGGTCAGGATTACGAAGCTCCACTCTTGTACCAGAACCACGAGTTCCGGGTATTCGAATTAAAGGGGTTCGATTCTCAATACCCCAGGCAATATCCGTTGGTGCTTCATAGCCGGGAACAAATCGTTTATAAGAATTTACAGAGGCATTCGTGATTGCTGAAAAAGCCCGAGCATGTTTAATGAGCCCTCCAATAAAGTAATAGGCTTCCTGGGATAGCCCTAGTTCATCATCCTTATCTTCAAATACATTTTTACCGTTCTTAAATAAAGACTGATTGATATGCATACAGGTTCCGTGTGCATTTTTTAGGGGTTTTGGCATAAACGTGGCATGGAGACCATGTTTTTTTGCAATCGTCTTTACAACCAATTTAAAAGTTGATATTTGATCTGCAGCTTTTAAAGCTTCTCCGTATTTAAAGTCAATTTCATGCTGTCCTGGAGCGGCCTCATGGTGAGAAGCTTCAATTTCAAAACCGAGTTTTTCCAACATCAAAACCATATCTCGACGGGCATCTTCGCCTAAATCTGTTGGTGACATATCAAAATAGCCAGCAGTATCATGGATTTCGGTTGTAGGGTTCCCATCTTTATCACGTTCAAACAAAAAGAATTCTACTTCCGGGCCGACATAATACTCATAACCATACTCTTTCAATTCAGCTAAAACTTGTTTTAAGACACCTCTTGGACATCCGTCAAAAGGCGTTCCGTCTGTATTATAAACATCACAAATCATTCGAGCTGCTTTTCCTTCAGAGTCGGTTCTCCAAGGGAAAATCTGGAATGTGGATGGGTCCGGTGCCAACACCATGTCGGATTCTTCAACACGTACAAAACCTTTAATAGAAGAACCGTCAAACATTACTTCACCATTTAATGCGGAATCCAGTTGACTAGTGGTAATTGCTACGTTTTTTTGCTTGCCGAAAACGTCTGTAAACTGTAAATTAATAAATTTAACATTTTCCTCCTGGACTAACCGCCTAATATTGTCACTAGATAAATCACTACTTAAATCGTTCAACAAAATCACTCCTAATTATTTTTTTGAAGTTTTAACTCCAATTAAACTACACTTAACTATATCATCTACGATGAAATAGAACAATGTCAGTAAAGAGCCTTAGAAAGCCCTGAATTTTCTTCTAAGGGGCTGAAGTCTTTTTAGCGCGAATTTCTTTAAAAATCAGGACTTATATTGTCATATCTTATCAATTCCTTTGATTTCGGTTGGAATTTAAAAAACCTGAAGCAAGATCATGTTGATCTTGTTTCAGGTTAGGGTATGGTTTTAGAATATATTAACTCGTTACGCTTCTTCTGCTACGAAGCTTCGTGTAGAGAGTTCCTTATCAAGCATAAATAAACCATTTGGATTATTGTTGATTAGTTTAAGCTTCTCTAGCAGGTTTGTCATGGTCGCTTCCTCTTCAACCTGTTCGTCAACGAACCAGTTTAAAAAGCTGATGGCAGGGTAGTTCTTTTCCTCCATGGCAATATCCATTAAATGATGGATACGTTTTGTTACGAATTGTTCATGTTCCAATCCCGCAGTAAAAACATCTATCATGGAATCAAAGTTGGTTCTAGGGTCATCATATCCGGTGATGATGACTTTGCCGCCCATTTCATCAATGAAGTTGAAAAACTTCATTGCATGGAAACGTTCCTCTTCCGCTTGAACTACAAAGAAATTAGCAAAACCATCCAAGTTTTGATCTTTACAGTAAGCCGCCATGGCTAAATAGTAATTTGCTGAAAAGAATTCGTGTTTGATTTGTTCATTTAATTCATTTGTTAGTTTTTCTGATAACATAAAATCCCTCCTGTTTAATAAAAAAATATATTGATATTATTGATTACCTGAGTACATTATAACATAATAATACAATATTTGAGAGGGAAATAGAAAATTATCAAGGAAAGAAGGTGCATGTCTTTTTAATTGAAGAAAAAAAAGGTATAATAAGACTAGTGAATTAGATATAGGAAAAATAAAAAACAGATTATACGATAGAAAGTTGGCAGCCACATTGAAATATAAACTTTTAGCAACAGATATGGACGGAACCCTGCTTAGAGACAATAAAAGAATTTCGGAAGAAAACATTAAAGCCTTGGAACATATCAGTAAAAAAGGGGTGGAAATTGTTATTGCTACCGGAAGGTCTTATAGTACATTGGAAAAATATATAGACTTATTCACTTTTAACTGTTATCTTATTACAAATAACGGATCTATTGTACGTAATAAAAACCGGAAGGTCGAAAAATCCATTTATCTAGAACCTGAAGCCACTACAAAAATCATCAATATTTTGAACAGCGAGAAAGCATACTTCCATAGTTCGGATGAGGAAAATATATACATTCAAAGTTACAGGGCTCGTTTTTTAGAAGCTAAACGGTTTTTAAGGCATGAACACAAAAGCTCTTGGTCCCTATATAAATCATTGATTGTTAAAATGATTACCGATAAAAATTTAAAGAAGATTGACTTTTATAAGATTAAAGATCAAGAAATTCCCTTAAACACTTTTTTTATTTTATCAGAGCAGGAATATGTCTTAAGTAAAATCAAAAAGCAATTAATGGTAATTCCCGGCGTTACGATAACAAGTTCCTCCAGTAATAATATTGAAGCTTTAAGTGACAAAGCTTCAAAGGGAGCCGCGTTAGAATATGTAGGCGAAAAACTAAAAATCCCGCAGGAAAAAATGATTGCTGTAGGAGACCAGTTAAACGATCTTTCTATGATTGAAACTGCGGGCCTAGGGGTAGCTGTGGCAAATGCTGACGGGAAAGTATTGGAAAAAGCTGACTGGATTACAAAAAGTAATGAGGAACATGGTGTGGCTTATATAGTAAAGCAAATGTTCTAGGAAGTAAAAAACTCATCAATATAACTTGTAGAGGAAGTGAATTCAATGAATGAAATTCTGGTTATGAGCCCCGGGCCGACAGAGGTCCACGAAGAAGTTAGGAAATCAATGGCAAGGCCGATGACGATCCCCGATGGACATCCGGATTTTTTGGATTATTATTTCGGTGTAGCAAATAAATTGAAAAAAGTATTTAAAACAAAAAATGATATTCGCATATTAAACGGGGAGGGAATCTTAGGTTTAGAGGCGGCTATGGCATCCCTGATCGATCCCGGTGATAAGGTTTTATGTATTGAAAATGGACTGTTTGGTAAAACCTTTGGAGAAATGGCGGAAAAATATGGTGGTGATGTATATTACTTTTCATGCGATAATAAAAAACCGATAGACATCAACACACTAGAGAAACTTCTGAAAGAGCAGAATGCATTTAAGTTTGCTACATTAGTTCACTGTGAAACCCCTACAGGGGTAATAAACAATATTGAAAAAATCAGCATATTGTTAAAAAAGCATGGCATACTCAGTGTGGTGGATGCGGTTTCCACTTTAGGAGGAGAAAAACTGGAGACCGATGAATGGAATTTAGATCTGGTCATAGCTGGATCCCAGAAATGTTTATCCGCTTCTTCAGGTTTGGTCATGCTGAGCATTAGTCAAGATGCATGGGTGATGATCTCAAATAAAAAGAAGAAGATTCCAAGTTTGTATACCAACTTACTGTTGTGGAAAGATATACAACTAACAAAAACTTTACCCTATAGTCAACCGATACATCTTTTTTATGGTCTGGAAACAGCCCTTGATCGATGGAATCGAGAGGATGTGATCGCGAGGCACAACTTGCTTGGGAACGGTGTAAAACAGGCCGTGATTAATGCGGGCCTAAGTCTGTATCCTGATAGTGGTTTTTCTAATACCATTTCTGCAGTGGAGATTCCCCAAGGGATAACTTATAAAATGATTCAGGATGAGCTATGGAAAGAACATAAAATTTTCATCTCAACTTCCCTCGGAAACTTGTCCGGTAAAGTTCTTCGAATTGGTCATATGGGGGAAAACTGTAGCGAAGAAAAGCTTTATCGCTTATTTAAAGCCCTAACCATTGTGTTGAAAAAATATGGGGTCTTCTTGAAAGAAGATCTACACAAAGCCTTTGTGAATGCATTAAGTAAATAAATAAGGAGGGATTTGCTATGGTTCGAGATATCCGAAAACTAGACGAAGCGATTAAACAGGAGTATGGATTAATCCTTGCAAGCTTACTTACAAAACTAAGGGATACAGATGTCTTCCAATTACGAACTTTCTATAAGGTAATGGCCTATATAGAGATGCCGAAAAAACATCGGAAAAAGGTTTTAGAGTTTCTTTTGAGCAGTGAAGAGGAAGAGATCTCTTTAGAAAAGTCTGTAAATTCTTTGTTAAACAAAGTCAAGGGACAGGAAAGGGATATTTTGCGTTTTACTTTGATGCAGGATATATTATCGATATCAACTGCTAACCATTATATGTCCGAGGATAAAAGAGAGCTTTTGGAATGGGTACAAAAACAATTACTAATTAGCGATGAACAAATGAAAATATTTAATGGAGAACTGAATCAAGAAAGCGGTTTAGCATCAAAAACGAAAGAGGTCGATCGTTGGAAAGCATATAGAAGTAATTTTAGTAAATGCCTGGCTATGGGAATCCCCCTGACTTTTTTATATTATAGTCAGCATAATGCGTATCGCCATGATTTCAAAAGCTTCGCTCTGCTACAAATTGATAAAAAGATCAATCCGCGAAAATCTTATGTTTCATTAGGAAAATACCTTCTCCTGGGGGGAGTTCTTTATACAGGTGTTCTGTGGGGGATGAACCAAAAAAAGAGACATCAAGAGAAACTAGAAAAAATGTTGGAAACGGAGTCCAAGAATTTAATTAGTCGAGGGAAAAGATACCTGGAAGAAGATCTCATTTTTTGTCAAAAAATATTTCGGAAAGATACCTTGAATGAAAATCAAATTAACTTTAAAATATTAATGGATAAAACCCTGCAAATTATGGATGAAGAATTTTAAAAATAGAACTTGAAAAACAAAACTTGAAAAATAGTACTGGATCTATTAAACTAAGGTCAGCAAAATGTAGGAGTGGGCAAATGAAACTTGAAGGAAAAGCAATAAAAAATCTTGATTTTACAATACTTGCAGTGGTAATTATGATTTCAATTTTTGGAATCATTATGATATCCAGTGCCACAAGCAATTTAGCAAACAGTGATGCTTATATTCAAACACAATTAAGCTCAATGATTCTTGGCTTAATCGTCATAACCCTAATATTATTCTTTGATTACAAAACCTTTGGGAATTTTTACCTTCTGATATACGCTTTTTCCATACTATTGCTGATCACTGTATTAATCATTGGAGTAGGAGGAGATGATTGGGGAGCTAACCGCTGGCTTTATATCGGGGGATTTGGTTTTCAACCCTCGGACTTTGCCAAAATTGGAATAATCATTTCTCTGGCAAAATTCATCAGCGAACATCATGAAACAATTAATGAGTTGAAAACTTTAGGCAAGATACTTATAATTGCCGGGATTCCCATGGGGCTTGTTTATATGCAACCGGATTTGGGAACTACTTTAGTTTTTCCCGTGTTTACTTTTGGCATGCTCTTTGTGGCAGGTTTAAAGTATAAATATATTTTGATAACTTTTATCGTTGCTTTGGCAAGCGCTCCCTTTGCCTGGAACTTTCTGAATGATTATCAACAACGACGAATCATGGTGTTTATCAACCCTACCTTGGATCCTATGGGGGATGCTTATCAAATCACCCAATCTATTTATGCGGTAGGTTCCGGTATGTTAACTGGCAAAGGATTTAATGAGGGGATTCAAAGTCAGTTGGGTTTTCTACCGGAAAAACATACGGATTTTATTTTTTCTGTTATTGCAGAGGAATTGGGTTTTGTCGGAGTATCGATTTTATTATTAATGTATATCGTTCTTTTGGTTAAAGGAATTATAGTAGCTAAGCAGTCAAAGGATCTTTTTGGATCCATTTTGGCGGTGGGAATTATTTCCATGCTTGCCTTCCATATTTTTGCTAATATCATGATGACCATTGGACTGATGCCTGTTACCGGAAAGCCGCTACCCTTTGTAAGTTATGGAGGCACATTCATGTTATCGAATATGATTGCCATTGGTCTGTTATTAAATATCAGTATGCGGAAGAAACGAGTCAACTACTAGGTAAGAAGGGAATGTTTGTCAATATGATTAAGCCGATTGGTGTTTTTGATTCCGGTTTAGGTGGGATCAGTGTTCTTGCACAAATGATTACAACCCTGCCGGAGGAGAGATATTTGTACTTCGGTGATTCTAAAAACGCGCCCTATGGAGAAAAAACAAGAGAAGAAGTCTTGTATTATTCCAAAAGTGTTGCGCAGAAACTCCTTGACCAAAATGCGAAAGCCATGGTTGTTGCCTGCAACACCGCAACCAGTGCAGCAATTAGTGATTTAAGAAGTCTGTATAATATACCTATTATTGGAATGGAACCGGCAGTAAAACCCGCCGTCAATATGGAAAATATTCACCGCGTGGTTGTGATGGCAACCCCTTTTACCTTAAGAGAAGAAAAGTTCCATGAACTTGTACGAAATATTGACACTAATAAAGAAATTTTAAAATTACCCTGTCCGGGACTTGTGCAGTTAATTGAACAGGAGGGCGGGGTAGGGGCCAAGGTGTTGGAGTACTTGCGAAAACTATTGGGTAAGGCCTCTATTGGCAAAGGAGATGTTATCGTTTTAGGCTGTACCCATTATGTTTTTTTAACCGATACTATAAAACAGATGCTAAATAATCAGGTCCCTTTAGTACATGGCAATATCGGTACAGTCCTTCAACTTAAGAACCAACTGAAGAAACATCAGTTGATTTTAGGGAAAAAGAATGCATCGATTAATCAAAATTTCGATAAAAAAAATAAACTTCTAATAAGTAAAAGTCATCTGAAAACTCGTGTACAAATCCTTAATTCCCATCAGGATCCAGGGTTTAATCCTACCGGGTGGAATTTATTAATGTATGAGTTGAATAAAATTTTCAAAGAAAAATAATTTCAAAAGCTAGTTAGTATTCTCAAGGGATATAAGAAGAGCTTCATTTTTCTTTCCGATTTGGATTGAATCTTGTAGCTCTTTTCTATATAATATACAATATGTAGTAGATGAACTTAGGAATTTCAAGGAGGGGTAGGAATGACAGTAGCAAAGGTACAAAAAAGGAATGGAGAAATTGTAAATTACGATTCAGTAAAAATTACTAAAGCTATTTTTGCCGCAGCGCAATCCGTCGGTGGAAAAAATCAGGCTAAGGCCGATGATTTAACCCGAAAGGTAGAGTCCGTGTTAAAGGAAACTTATCGGGGAAATATTCCTGCAGTGGAGGATATTCAAGATGTGGTAGAGAAAATTTTGATCGAAGAGGGACATGCAAAGACTGCAAAAGCCTATATTTTATACCGAAAACGCCATGAGGAAATTCGGGAAGTGAAAAATCTCTTTATGGATGCTGAGGAGATGATCGAAGACTATGTGAATCTTGATGACTGGCGGGTGAATGAGAACGCAAATATGAGCTTTTCATTGCAGGGGCTAAATAATCATATAGTAGAAAATATTACGAAGAAATACTGGCTAAACAAAATTTATGATAAAAACTTACGGGATTCACATATCAAGGGCGATCTACATATTCATGATTTAGGTCTTTTAGCCCCTTACTGCTGTGGTTGGGACTTAGAAGCTTTTCTAGAGCAGGGTTTCAAAGGAGCTCAAGGAAAAGTGGAATCTCGTCCCCCGAAACACTTTGAATCCGCATTAGGTCAGCTGGTAAACCTTTTATACACTCTGCAAGGAGAAGCCGCCGGTGCTCAAGCTGTCTCAAGTATTGATACGTACTTAGCCCCTTTCATTCACTATGACGGACTGGACTACACGCAGGTAAAAAAATCACTGCAGCGTTTTGTCTTCAATCTTAATGTGCCTACTAGGGTAGGCTTTCAAACGCCTTTTACAAATGTTACTTTGGATATTGCTCCCCATCCATTATTAACGAAGCAACCAGTTAAAATTGCCGGTGCTTTGAAAGACAAAAATTATGGAGAGTTTCAAGAAGAAATGGATATGTTTAATCAAGCCTTTTGTGAAGTGATGATGGAAGGTGACGGAGCAGGTAGAGCATTCAGTTTTCCGATACCCACCATTAATATTACCAAGGATTTTCCTTGGCATGCCCCCGTGGTCAACAGTATCATGGAAATGACAAGGAAATTCGGAACTCCTTATTTTGCTAACTTTTTAAACTCTGATCTTGCTCCTGAGGATGTAAGAAGTATGTGCTGTCGATTGAGACTGGATAATCGGGAGCTGAGAAAAAGAGGGGGCGGACTGTTTGGAGCCAATCCTCTAACGGGATCCATCAATGTGGTAACTTTAAATATGGCTCGAATCGGGTATTTGGCCACGAGTGAAGAGGAATTCAAAAAAGAGGTCCGATTATTAATGGAAAAATCCCGTGAAATTTGTGATGCGAAACGGGTTATGCTGGAAAAGTACATGGAAGCCGGATTATATCCCTATTCAAAGTTTTATTTACAAGGGGTAAAAGATAATACAGGAGAATACTTTAAAAATCACTTCTCCACTATCGGTCTAAACGGAATGAATGAAGCCTGTGTAAATCTTTTAGGAAAGGATATTACCACCCCTGAAGGCAATCAATTTGCTGTGGAAATAATGGAATTTATGAATAAAGTAATTCAAATCTTTCAGGAAGAAACAGGAAGCCTCTGGAATCTAGAAGCTTCTCCGGCGGAAGGGGCCGCTTATCGTTTCGCTCGACTGGATAAAAAAATGTATGGAAAGATTTTCACTCAAGGAGAGAAAGAACCTTATTATACGAATTCTACACAGTTGCCCGTAGGCCATACCGAAGACTTCTTTGAAGCCTTAGAGCTTCAAGAAAAGTTACAATCCTTATATACCGGAGGAACCGTGATGCATGGGTTTTTAGGGGAGGAAGTGGGTGACGTTGAAACCTGCAAAACACTAATTAAAACGGCTATGGAAAAAAGCAGTGTGCCCTATATTACCATCACCCCCACCTTTTCTATTTGTCCGGAACATGGCTATATAAAGGGGGAACATTTTCAATGCCCAACTTGTAATCGAAATAGTGAGGTTTGGACAAGAGTTGTAGGCTTCCATCGTCCGGTTCAGGCTTGGAATAAAGGAAAGAAGGAAGAGTATAAGGATCGGGAAACCTTTTCCGATGAAATCAGCCTGGCTAATCTTATTAAACCCGCTAATTAGGAGGTACCATGGAGATACTGGGATTTCAAAAACTGTCCTTAGTGGACTATCCTGAAAAACTTTGTTCTGTTGTTTTCACAGGAGGGTGTAATTTTCGATGCCCTTATTGTCATAACAAAAGTATTGTAAACCAATGCGGGGATACAATGGATGAAGAGAAACTCGAAAAAACGCTGCTTAAGCGTAATAAATATATCTCAAATCTTTGTATTTCCGGGGGGGAGCCAACCCTACAGAAGGATTTGGTGAGCTTTATTAAAAATTATAAAAATCTTGGCTTTAGTGTTAAGCTCGATACTAACGGTTCAAATCCTGCGATGTTAAAGGAGCTTTTAGAAAACAAATATGTGGATTATGTTGCTATGGACCTAAAAACTTCCTTGGATGACTATGAAAGGGTAACGGGGAAATCAGGATTTGAAAAAAAAATCATGAGGTCTCTCAAACTATTGAAAACCTACCCTATTGATTATGAATTCCGCACCACTTTTGTCAAAGGAATGATGACTGTAAAATCCATCGAGGGATTAAAGCAAATGGTCCATAACAGTAATCGGTTTGTATTACAACGGGGAAGATTAAACAATGAAGTTTTGCTCCCAAACAAAGAAATGACCTCTTACACAAAAGAAGAGATGGAAGCTTTGAAAGAAGAATTCCGATCTTTTGTGAAGGAAGTTCGACTTAATTCATAAATTTGGATAAGAAGCTTAGAAGTTACTGAAAATCGCAGAGAGGATTGTTTTTTATTTATTAGTTATGGTATGATGGAGTTATAAGAAATTGGGACAATAGAGGTGTTATATGAACTTACCAAATATATTAACAATCCTGCGATTATTATTAATTCCTGTGTTTATTTATGTTTTTTTCTTCTTTGAAGATAACAATCTCTTATATGCCACAGGGGTTTTTTTCTTAGCAGGCATTACCGATGGGTTAGATGGCTATTTAGCCCGAAAATTTCAACAGGTTACGAAAATTGGTCAGGCCTTAGATCCCCTCGCCGATAAGTTAATGCAGTTAACCGTAATTATCAGTTTTACTATAGCAGAAATTTTACCGCTATGGATTTTAATCGTCGTGGGTATTAAAGAAGGACTGATGATTTTAGGGGCAACCATTCTATATACTAGAAGAGATAAAACGGTTATTCCTGCAAACAAATTAGGGAAATTTTCCACGGTATTGTTCTATGTAGCGATTTTGCTTATCGGACTGGATTTTAACGTGGGAAGATATTTACTAATTACAGCAATTCTAATAACGGTAATTGCTTTTTTCAGATATTTACGGATGGGGCTTAAAAAATTAAAAGAAAATAAAGTTTCTAAATGATTCTTCAGCTAATTAAATATTGATTGACAAAAATGAAAATTTCATTATAATTTATAATAACTAGATAATAAGCAATGATTAGGAGTAGTAGGTAGTAATCCTTAAAAGAGAGGCGATGGTCTGCTGAAATATCGCTAAAGGCAATTGCTGCTGAAGTAGCCTAGGAGCTTCTGCAATGAAACTTAGTAGTTGTAGACGGTAGATCCGTTATCCAAAAGAAGTGTCTACAATAGGTACTATTAAGTGCTTCATTATAGAAACTAAGGTGGTACCACGAATGTCAAGCTTCGTCCTTAACTGATTCTATCAGCTCTGGGGATGAGGCTTTTTTCATGTCTTATTGTTTGAAATTCGATTGTATACAAAAGGAGGAAATGATATGAGTGAAAAGTTAGCGAAAACCTATGATCCGAAAGCGTTTGAAGAAAAAATTTATCAGCATTGGATGGATAAAGATTATTTCAAAGCCGATGCAAACTCAGACAAACCCGCTTATTCTATCGTACTGCCCCCCCCAAATATCACTGGGCAATTACACATTGGTCACGCCTTAGATCACACTTTACAGGATATTTTAATCCGTTGGAAACGAATGCAGGGATATGAAACTTTATGGCAACCGGGAACAGACCATGCCAGCATTTCTACGGAAGTAAAAGTTGTGGAGAAATTGAAAAAAGAAGAGGGATTAACAAAAAAAGACGTGGGGAGAGAAGGGTTTTTAAATCGAGCCTGGAGTTGGCGTGATGAATATGGACGAAAAATTGTCAGCCAAATGAAAAAGCTTGGAAACTCCTGTGATTGGTCCAGAGAACGATTTACTATGGATGATGGCCTAAATGATGCAGTGACAGAGGTCTTTATAAGACTCTATGAAAAGGGCCTTATTTATAAAGGCAATCGAATCATTAATTGGTGTCCGAGTTGCAGAACCTCCTTATCCGATGCAGAAGTAGATCATCATGATAAAAAAGGAAACTTTTGGTATGTTAAGTATCCTGTGAAAGATTCCGATGAATTTGTGATTATTGCCACGACCCGACCGGAAACAATGCTAGGGGATACTGCCATTGCCGTACATCCGGAAGATGAACGATATCAGCATCTTATCGGTAAGGTAGCCATTCTCCCCTTGCTTAACCGGGAGATCCCCATCATAGCCGATGAATATGTGGATCAAGAAATGGGCACCGGTGCGTTAAAAATCACGCCCAGTCATGACCCCAATGACTTCGAAATCGGATTAAGACACGACTTGGAACAAATTATGGTTCTCGATGAAGAAGCAAAGGTAAATGAACGGGGGGAACAATACCAAGGTTTGGATCGTTACGCGGCCCGTAAAGTCATCGTGAAAGATCTTGAAGCTGAAAAACTTGTGTCAAAAATCAAAGAACATGATCACAGCGTGGGTCAGTGTAGCCGGTGTTCCACCGTTGTAGAACCCATTACATCAGAGCAGTGGTTTGTGAAAATGGAGACCTTAGCAAAGCCGGCAATGGAAGTAGTAAATAATAAAGAAATTCAATTTGTACCCGACCGATTTTCGAAAACGTATTTAAGTTGGTTGGAAAATATTCGGGACTGGTGCATTTCCCGTCAACTTTGGTGGGGACATCGTATACCGGCCTACTACTGTACGAAATGTGATGAGATTATGGTTTCAAAGAAAGCACCGACGCAGTGTGCAAAATGTGAATCCAAGGATATAGTACAGGATGAAGATGTTCTTGATACTTGGTTCAGTTCTGCACTTTGGCCTTTTTCCACTTTAGGGTGGCCTGAAGAAACCATGGAACTAAATAAGTTCTATCCTACGGACGTATTGGTGACAGGATATGACATTATCTTTTTCTGGGTCGTACGAATGGCCTTTTCCGGTTTGGAATTTATGGATGAAATCCCCTTTAAGCATGTGCTTGTTCACGGACTGGTTCGGGATGCTGAAGGTCGAAAGATGAGCAAATCCTTAGGCAATGGTATAGACCCTATAGAAGCCATTGAGGAATTTGGAGCCGATGCCCTGCGCTTTACGTTGATTACCGGCAATACCCCGGGGAATGATATGCGCTTCCACCTTGAACGACTGGAATCCAGCAGGAATTTTGCTAACAAATTATGGAATGCTACTCGCTTTGTATTAATGAATAGCGAAGACTCTCCAGTAAACTTTAACGATGTGAAAAATCACTTGAATACCACAGATTACTGGATCATTTCTCGATTCAACCAAGTAACAAGAGATGTTACAGAAAATATGGATCGATTTGAACTGGGTATTGCCCTACAAAAAATTTATGATTTTGTATGGAATGAATATTGTGATTGGTATATTGAGTTTTCCAAAACACGATTGTATGGAGAAGAGCCTAAAGAGAAAAGGGCCGCTCAATATACGTTAAACCATATTTTAGAGAATATCCTAAAAATCCTCCATCCCTATATGCCTTTTATCACGGAAGAAATTTGGCAAAATATCAAAGAAGATTATTCCAGTGTGATTGTGGCACCTTGGCCGGAATACAATGAAAAAGCTCATTTTCCAAAGGAAGAAGGAGAAGTGGCCCTTGTGATGGAGATTATCAAAAATCTTCGAAACATCCGTAGTGATATGAATGTGGCACCATCAAGAAAAGCTAAATTAATGATTCATACCGAGGATAAGAGTAAAAAAGAAATCGCAAACCGTCATTTGTCCTACTTTAAGTCCTTAGCCGGCGTATCGGAAATGGAAATTCTTAAGGATCCTGATTCAGTACCCAAAGATGCTGTTTCTGCAGTAGTGGAAGGGATAGATCTATTCATCCCTTTAGAAGATCTTTTAGATATTGAAAAAGAATTGAAACGCTTGGGAGAAGAGAAAAAGAAATATCAAAAAGAAGTAAAAAGGGCGGAAGGGAAGCTTCAAAATCAAGGATTTATTAAGAAGGCTCCGGAAAGTCTTGTGGAAGAAGAGAAAGAAAAAGTGGAAAAATACCGTAAGATGTTAAAAACCATAGAAGACCGTCTGAATCAGCTTCAACGTCGCTCATAACACTACCCTTCACCGATCATGATTTATTAGAAAAGTCAGGGCAAAAGCCCTGACTTAATTATCGAGTAATAGGGAGTATAATTCTTCAGAAACCCAATAATGATTTTTATTCCAGCGGTCTACTATCCTTTCCGATTTTTGGAGGTTTGAAACATGAAGTTTCAAGAAAAGTTCTTCCACACCATTCTTAACAACTCCCAATTTTACTAGATAAGAGCCATCCTGAAGTTTTTGTATTTTGGATGAGACCTTAATGTTTTCTTGTAAAGCTTGCTTTCTATCTTGAATTAATTGTTTAAAATTCTGAAGCTTATTTTTTGGTATTCGGTTCTTAAAATAGGCTAAGGTATTTTTCCCCTCCGGGGTTAGGACAAGTTTTTTGCTTTCTTCCCGAGGGGACTTTTCTTCTATAAGTTCTGATTTCTTTAATTCTGAAATCAACTGTTGTACCATGAAATAATCCATAACCGCATGATCAAGAATTAAATCAACTACTTGTCTCTGGTAGGCTTCACCATCAACTTCCGATAACAAGTAGAGTAATAGCAATTTATTTTCTGCTTGGTTTTCACCATTATGAAACATTCTATCACCTCATTATTTTTTCTTTCTATACTATCTTAATCGATTTTCTGCTTTTTTAAAAGGGATTTATCGGAATACTTTTAGTTGCGTTTTCATAGGGTATAAGTTATATTATTACAAAAGCACAGCTTATTCTAATAGTTAAAGTTTTCTAACTATATTCTTTGTCTATGCAAGAGAGTTGGCTTAGAAAGATTTGGATGTAAGGGTAATGGAAAACAAAGGAAAGGAACAACCACAAACAGAAAGGCATTTAGTAAAACAAATTATGAACAACTTCAAAAGGGGTGCAATGCGATAATGAATAAAAAACAAGTCGTACTTATGGGAATTATGCTCTTAATCGCCGTAGCTATTATTGCTTGCGATGAAAGTGCTGAAGAAGAAGGAAATGTTCTAGACCAATCTCAAGAAGAAGAAACTCTTGACCAAGAGGAAGAATCAAAGGAAGAGGAAGCCGATGAACTTACCGAGGAAAAAAGTGAAGATGAAAAAATGGAAGAATCAGTAGACCCGGCTTTAGTCAAGGCCAATGAACTAGGGGAAGTTATGGTGCTGATGTATCATCATATTGATGAGCCAGAGGACACATGGGTACGTACCCCGGATAATTTCCGTCGAGATTTACAGGAGCTGTACGATCGAGGATTTCGTCCCGTTAGTTTAGAGGACTATGCAACAGGTAATATCGAAATTGATCCTGGGTATAAACCGGTTGTGCTTACTTTTGACGATGGGAGGCAGAACAACTTCAATATGATTGAGAATAGCGATGGAGAATGGGAAATTGACTCGGACTCTGCCGTAGGTATTCTAACTGATTTTCATGAAGAACATCCAGATTTTCCTTTGGAAGCAACGTTTTTTATTAATGGAGGCACTCCTTTCGAGCAGGAGGGATTGGTAGAGTATAAATTAAACTACATCGTAGATCAGGGAATGGATATCGGAAACCATAGTTACACCCATGCAAATTTTAATAATTTATCCGCTGAGAAACTACAATATGAATTGGGACGTTTAAACAATATGGTATTAGAGTACTTGCCGGACTATGAAATGAATACTTTGGCCCTTCCCTTCGGATCAAGACCTAAGGATGAAGAGTTAATGGATTATCTTCACCAAGGAGAATACGACGGGATTGCTTATGAAAACATTGCCGTTTTAGAAGTCGGCTGGGACCCTTATTTATCTCCTTTTCATGAAAATTTTAATCCGTTAAAAATCCGCAGAGTACGGGCCAGCGAAATGGATGTGGATGGGGTAGGGATCTATGACTGGTTAGGGCATTTTGAATCCGGAGCTCGAACCCCCTATGTAAGCGACGGATCGAAAGAAACGATAAGCTACCCAAGTACCTTTGAAGATAGAATAGATCATAGCTATTGGGAAAAAAAAGAACTGCGGTCTTACGATCCGGAAGAATAGATTGTTTAATAAAAAATGTTTATAAAACAGAAAAGAAACATATCCTTGATATGTTTCTTTCTAATCTTAAGCGCTTAGTTAATACTTTGACCATGTATTGATTCTCATTGGTTTAATTATATGAAGGAGGGAGATTATGGAGTTATATGTCCCGGTAGTTTTTATAGTTATTGTAATACTAGTTAGTATACAGTATTCCTTGAACAAAATCATTGTATTGTTACGGGAGATCAAGGATATTTTATATTACATCAGAAAAAATGACTAACCGCCAAAGGCCAATATATAGAATTTAAATAAATAATTTGCAGAGATCCCGGCGATCAAACCACCGATGGTATGACTGATGATGGCTTTGTTTGCTAAGTTGCGGAGGTTTAAGACATCCATCATTCCAACGTGGGTGCTTAAGTATCCGCTCCAACACATCCCCATGGCTGTGAAAACCGCGATATCGTTTGGTGAAATCAGGTTACTGTCTAAAAAGTTTTTCACAAGCCCCATAGCGGCGCCCACCGCTCCTAGTGCAGTGATGGGAAAGGCTATTGCTTCGGGGTTCTCAAATCCGAAAAGTGGTTGCAATACAGGGTATATATATCCTCCTAGTCGCGGTAATAACTCCACTCCTTCAAAGGCTACGCCATGATAGATGGCAACACCATCCACAACTTCACTGGGACCAAAGGTTAAAATCATTATAATCGTACAGATAATTAGTACTCCTGGAATAATACCAAGGCCCATTTCCACTCCATTTTTACCACCTTCTAAAATCGAGTTTAACACACGCTCAAAGTAATTTTCAGTTTTAGGTGAATTTTCCGGAATAAAGTCAATGGGTTCCGTGCTGGCAATGCTCTCTTCGAAGTTGTGGTCGCGAGAGGTCCGTTCAATTCCTTGACGGTCAACTCCATAGTATTCTCTTGTGAAATGAAGCATAATTCTTACACTGACAATGGAACCAATTAACGCTCCAAGATTTCCGATCAAGGCGGGAGCGATAAATTCCGAACCAAGACTGATCATATAGGCGGTTAAAATCAGGCCCATCCCAAAGGCTGTCCCCAAATTACATAAGGCCGGTATTTGATAGTTATAAAAATATTTAATAAATTTTTTATCCTTAGCTAAAGAAATAATTGCGGGGTTATCTGATAAATAGGTAGTGATTCCCCCAATAGATGCGGCACCAGGCATACCAAAGAGGGGTTTCATAATGGGGGAAATCAACTTGTTGATTAGTTCCACAACACCAAACTCCGATAAAAGTGCAGATAATGCTCCTGCTAGTACAGCCACAGCCATGATAAAGAAAACCGTATTTAATAGTAGCTCATGGGCAGTATTCATAAACACATTAAACATAGTCCCAAGACCCATGACTCGGGAAAGATAAAAGAAAAAAGCGAACATAAAGAATAAAAAAACATAGGTTTCCAAAGAAATTTTAGATGGATCTTCATCGGGACTTTTCTGGTTCTCGGAGCGGCTATTTAGTTCGGCTATTTTATTAAACTGTTGCAAAATAATTCCCCCTTTAAATTTGATTATTCAGCCATAATGCACTAAGAGTATTTTACTATCGAAGGAAGGCTTTAGCAATACAAAAAAATGGATTTGACAAAAAATATCCTTTCATTATAAAATAGTAGCAATATATATATGGAAAAAGGAGGAGTTTCAATGGATATAGAAAAAAAAGAATGGGAAGTACTATGCTCAGAAAAAGCAATAAAGGAACGACTGGAGGTTCTTGGAGAGACGATTTCTCGGGATTACAAAAATAAAAAACTATATGTAGTTTCTTTGCTAAAGGGAAGTTTTATTTTCACTGCAGACCTCGTGCGAACTTTAGATATACCGGTAAAGGTGAACTTTATGACAACATCCAGTTATGGTCACGGACAGGAAAGCAGCGGCAAAGTAAACATAGTAGCAGACGTCCAGGAGGATCTTACAGGGTATGATGTGTTAGTCACTGATGATATTGCTGATTCAGGTTTAACCATGAAAAGTGTGATGGATCATTTGCAAAGTAAAAATCCTAATAGTGTAAAGTGTTGTGTGCTTCTAGACAAACCGGATCGACGCAAGGTGGATCTTAAACCGGACTATATTGGATTTACCATTCCAGACAAATTTGTTGTAGGCTATGGACTCAACTTCGGAGATTATTACCGAAATATTCCCTATGTATTTGCAGTTACGGAAAGAGAACGAAAACAATGAAGAACCTAAGAGTCTACGAAGGCAGTATGATGTATCTTATCACAGGTGTTTTATTTATTGGTGTGAGCATAGTTCTAGCTTATGTAAATACATCAATTGAAGCACAACTGATTCTCACCCAATATTTAATTATCGGAATGCCTCCGGTTCTCTACCTATGGGTTAAAAAAAAACCTATAAGTCAATTACTCAGGCTTCATAAAATATCCGTTAAAACAACTCTTTTAATAATTCTGATTACTCTTTTGTCTTATCCTATTGCGGTAGTGATGAATACTCTTATTATGTTGATCCTTAGTCTTTTCGGTTCGATTGATATTCCTCAAGTTCCGACGGCCGAAACTTCCCAACAGTATGTGTTATATTTATTGATTATTGCTTTTAGCGCCGGACTTTGTGAAGAGGTTTTATTTCGAGGGTTTATAATGAGAAGTTTTGAAAAAGTGGGTTATAAATTTGCTATTTTTTTTTCTGCCTTGCTTTTTGGTGTTTTTCACTTTAATATCTACAATCTGGGGGCGACGATATTTTTCGGTATTCTATTTGGTTATTTAGTGGTTCTAACCAATTCTCTATGGGCAGGGATCATCGGCCATATTGCAAATAACGCTTTCGCTGTAACCTTAGGCTTTTTAGTAAATCATATGCAAGAATATTCCCAGGATATATTAGCAGAGGCGGGGGAAATACCAGGGGCCGAAATGATTAGTACCGTGGAAATTCTTATGGCCATTGGTCTTTTTGGTTTTATTGCGCTGGGAACTGGCTTTGGAGCCCTAATTATATTAAAGTACCTTCGTAAAGTCTATCGTCATCAAGAACCTTTAACCCCTAGTAAACAAGAGGTTACTTTCGTTTACCAAGATGAACATTCAGAACAAGACAATGGGAAGGAAGAGAGTTACCAGTTAAAAGAATTCTGGCCAATTATACCGATTTTTATTATTTTTGTAGTTATGACAGGAGCTCAACTTTACCAAGTAGTTGCGGGAAGTACATTATTTTAGATATAAGAAAAGAGGGCCTTTCATGGAATATGGATATTTAGCAAAAATTTATGATCAATTGATGAAGGAAGTTGATTATAAGGAATGGGCTTCCTTTATAGAAAAGTGTATTAAAAAAAACAATTCAACTAAAAGGAATAAACTACTGGAGCTGGCCTGCGGAACCGGGAATGTTACAATTCCCTTGGCAAAAAAAGGATATGAAATCACTGCGATGGATCGCTCTATAGAAATGTTGAGTCAAGCACAGCAAAAAGCCATGGAGTCGAATTTACATCTTAAGTTTTATCAGCAGGATATGCTGAATTTGGAAATAGATGAAGATTTTGATACGATTTTATGCCTCTGTGACGGTATAAACTATATTCTTGACCCAGAGGATTTGAAGGTTTTTTTTCAAAAAGTATACTCATTACTTAAAGAAAGAGGTGTATTTATCTTTGATATAAGCACCTTTTATAAGTTGAAATATATCCTTGGCGAAAATACTTATGGGGAAGATTTAGGAGATATTATTTACTTGTGGGAAAACTATTTTTGTGAAGAAGAAGAAACGGTTGAAATGGACCTTACCTTTTTTCAATTAAGCAAGGAGGGTCTTTATGAAAAACATAAAGAATTCCATGTCCAAAAGGCTTATCACCGAGAGGTCCTTGATTCTTTATTGAAAAAAACTGGTTTTTCAACGGTGGATATGTATCATGAATTAAGGGATTCACCTCCGAGGGAAAACAGCCAACGAATTTTTTTTGTATGTCAAAAACTCGGCTAAGACCGTTGACAGAGGATGTTAGCTTATAGTATAATTTAAACTGTGATTTATAATCATTATAATAGTATTTATTTAGGAGGTATATTATCATGGAAAAAGGAACAGTGAAATGGTTTAATGCAGAAAAAGGGTACGGTTTTATCACAAGAGAAGATGGAGATGATGTTTTTGTACATTTTTCAGCCATCGAAATGGAAGGCTTTAAAACCTTAGAAGAAGGACAAACAGTAGAATTTGAAATTGTCGAAGGAGATAAGGGCCCTCAAGCAACCAATGTTGTTAAGGCTGATAGCGAAGAATAATTGAAACTTACTTTAGAAAGCTTATAATGCCATGAATTAAGACAGATTGGAATACCAATCTGTCTTTTTAGATGTAGCGAATAGATGAACTGTGGTAATTAGGAGGAAATCAAGTGAAAAGTAAAATATTAAGAGGGACCGCCTTTGACGGTCAAGTTAGAATATTTATAGCCAACACTACAAACTTTGTTGAAAAAGCAAAGGAGATCCATCAAACTTCACCAGTGGCAACCGCTGCCCTAGGTCGAGTATTAACGGCAACAAGTATTCTAGGAGTAATGTTAAAGGGAGAGCGGGATAAAATAACAACTAGAATCAATGGGCAAGGGCCCATCGGAACCATCATCGCAACCAGTGATGCCTCGGGAAATGTGAAAGGATACGTTACGAACCCTCAAGTCATGGTGGAGTCCAAAACCCCGGGTAAGCTGAATGTTGGTGCCGCTGTAGGTAAAGACGGTGAAATCACCGTAATAAAAGACCTAGGTCTTAAAAACCCATACATTGGTAACTATCCTTTAGTTAATGGCGAAATCGGTGAAGATTTAGCCGCTTATTTTATGTACTCTGAGCAGCAACCTTCAGCGGTTGGTTTAGGTGTAACCATTGAAAAAGATTACACCATCAAAAGTGCAGGGGGCTTTATTTTACAAATACTCCCTGATACCGATGAAAATGTGGCCTATATTCTGGAAGAGCGGGTAAAAGAGGCGGGGTCCATATCTAAGCTTATTGAGAATAGTCGAGACGAAAAAGAGATCATGAATCAATTGTTAGAGGGATTAAATCCTAAAGTATTAGAAGAATATGAAGTGGACTATTTCTGTGACTGTAATCGTGGTCGTTTTGAAAAAGCTTTAATAAGTCTGGGGAAAGAAGAAATCATGACTTTAATAGAGGAAGATCATGGAGCTGAATTACAATGTCACTTTTGTAATGAAAAATATCAATTCAGTCAAAAAGAGTTAGAATCACTTATGAAAGAGGCTACCAGTACTGATGAAAAACTGTGATTAAAAAGGAGCAAAGGGCATGAACGTAATTTACCTTTTAACACTAGCCATAGTTGGATCTTTTATAGGTTGGGGTACAAACCGACTAGCAGTTAAATTATTGTTTCGGCCCCTAAGATCTTATCGGATTCCGATCATAAATGTAGAGGTACAGGGACTGATACCGAAAAGAAAGAAAGAAATTGCCAAAATCATCGGAAGAACCATCGAAAATGATTTCATATCCATCGAAGAAATTATAGACGAAGTCCTGGAAAAACAACGGGATGGAAATGTTATGGATATTATAAAAACGAAACTGCGAATTATTGCTTCAAAAAAAATGCCAACTTTTCTTCCCAGAGGAATGAAGGAAAAAATTCATACCTACATCGATGATTTAGTGGAAGAAGAAGGGGAAAACATGATTCTGGAGCTTATTGACAATATGAGCCGTAATACCAATCAGAATTTTCAACTGGCTACTTTGATCGAAGATAAGATCAATCGTTTTCCAATTTATAAACTGGAAACCATTGTTCAGGAAGTCGCAAAAAAAGAGTTGAAACATATCGAAATACTAGGAGGAGTTTTAGGATTTATCATCGGACTGATACAAGGCTCTCTGGTATTACTTCTGTAAAGAATAGGATCGGTATATGTAAGAAATAGCGAATATATTGTATAGTGAACATAGTATAATAGGGGTTGGGAATAAATAATTTCTATTGACAAATACTTGTAAAAGTTTTATAATTATTAATTAATATAACAAGATGATAAGAATTAACGCTGAAGGGGAAGAGTAAGTACTGGTAATGTATCTAGAGAATAAACACCTTGTGCTGGAAGTGTTTTATACATCCCTTACTGAATACCACCCTGGAGTTTCTTTTTCAAATGAAAAGACGATGGCTTCGTTACAGCTATTAAGTGGATTGTAAAATCTATTTAGGTGGAACCGCGGGTAAAACCTCGTCCTATTATTAGGGCGAGGTTTTTTTGAATAATCATTTAAAGGAGGATGAAAAATGGAAAGTATAAAAATAAGGCTAAAAGATGGTACCGAAAAAGTTCTGGATAAAGGAACGAGAGTAATTGATGTGGCCAAGGATATTAGTGAAGGTCTTGCTAGAAATATTGTAGGTGGCAAATTAAACGGAGAATTATTAGATCTAAAAAGTGAAATTCCTGAAGACGGTGAACTGGTTTTCTTAAAGTTCGATGATGAAGAAGGAAAAGAATTTTTTTGGCATACAAGTTCCCATGTATTAGCTCAGGCTATTAAAAGGATCTTTCCCGAGGCAAAACTGGCCATCGGACCGGCGATTGACCACGGATTTTATTATGATATTGATGTGGAACATAAAATTACTCCTGAAGATCTGGAGAAAATCGAAAAAGAAATGAAAAAAATCGTGAAGGAAAAATTAGAGGTTGAACGCTTCACGCTACCTAAGGAAAAAGCCATAGAGTATGTTAAAGAGCAGGGAGAAGATTATAAAGTCGAGTTAATTGAAGGCCTGGAAGAGGGCGCGGAGATTTCCTTTTATAAACAAGGGGAGTTTTCAGATCTTTGTGCCGGTCCTCACTTACCTAACACAGGAAAAGTAAAGGCCATTAAGCTTCTCAGTGTGGCTGGTGCCTACTGGCGGGGTGATGAGAATAATAAAATGCTTCAACGGATTTATGGAACTTCCTTTGAAAAGAAGAAGGATTTGGAAGCTTATCTTGAACGTCTAGAAGAGGCGAAAAAAAGAGATCACCGAAAAATCGGAAAAGAAATGGATCTATTCAGTCTTCGGGAAGAGGGACCGGGATTTCCTTTCTTTCATCCCAAAGGCATGATTGTTAAAAATGAACTGGAGAGCTTTTGGAGAGAAGAGCATCGGCTAAGAGGCTACGAAGAAATTAAAACACCGATTATTTTGAATGAAAACCTTTGGAAGCAATCCGGTCACTGGGATCACTATAAAGAAAACATGTATTTTACAGAGATTGATGAACAGAATTTTTCTGTAAAACCCATGAATTGCCCCGGAGCAGTCCTTACCTATAACCGTACGATTCATAGCTATCGCGATTTACCCATTCGAATGGGAGAACTTGGTGAGGTTCATAGACACGAGCTCTCAGGTGCATTGCATGGTTTAATGCGGGTGCGATATTTCACTCAAGATGATGCGCACATATTCGCTTTGCCGAACCAAATCAAGGATGAGCTGATCGGGGTTATTGAATTAGTGGATCATGTCTATCGTTTATTCGGCTTTAAGTATCATGTGGAACTTTCTACAAGACCGGAAAAATCCATGGGTTCTGACGAAGATTGGAATATGGCAATTGGTTCCCTGAGAGAAGCCTTAGAAGCTAAAGGTATTGATTACAAGGTTAATGAAGGGGACGGAGCTTTCTATGGTCCGAAAATCGACTTCCATCTTGAAGACTGCTTGCAGAGAACTTGGCAATGTGGAACCATTCAACTGGATTTTCAAATGCCGCAGCGCTTTGATTTGAACTATATTGGACAAGATGGGGAAAAACATCGACCCATTATGATTCACCGAGTGGTATTCGGTAGTATTGAACGATTCATTGCGATTTTAATTGAAGAATTCGCTGGGAAGTTTCCTACTTGGTTAGCTCCGGAACAAGTTAAAATTATTCCAATTACGGATAAACAAAAAGAATATGCGGAGAAGCTAGAAAAAGATTTGTTTGGGAATCGAGTGCGGGTAAAGGTGGATTCAAGAAGCGAGAAAATGGGATATAAAATTAGAGAAGCTCAATTAGAAAAAACTCCCTATATGTTGATCGTCGGAGAAAAAGAGGTAGAAAGCGGCATGGTATCTGTTCGGTCCAGAGATAAAGGGGAGCTAGGTACAATGGAGTTTAGTACTTTTAAAGACAGTCTATTACAGGAAATCAACTTTAAGGGCCAGTAATGGCCCTTAGGGGTTTGATTTTGATTCTTGAAAACCCCTGTCAACCCTTTTAGAAAATGTCCTTAAATAGTTAAAACATAAGCACCAGATTGCTGGCGGTAATCGTGATTTTGTAAAATACAGAAATTACCAAGGTATAATGTTTTTGGGTAACCTTAATAA
>NZ_SUMG01000026.1 GCF_009910325.1 Isachenkonia alkalipeptolytica | reverse complement strand
TTTATTAAGGTTACCCAAAAACATTATACCTTGGTAATTTCTGTATTTTACAAAATCACGATTACCGCCAGCAATCTGGTGCTTATGTTTTAACTATTTAAGGACATTTTCTAAAAGGGTTGACACTATAATTAATTTCATTCTTTTTTCCCAAATAGGTTTTCAAAGAACTTAAATTAAGACCTCGCAGTTGCTGCTAACGTTCTTGTGTTTGCGACAGCCCTGAACCGGACCTGAAAGATCGACCGTCTTGGCGGAAATTCGTTCCCGGTGAAGGGCTGTGGCTTTCAGGCTAGATCTAACTCAATGCTTAAATGCAAACACATTGTTATAATATGTGGGGCGTTTCTTTATTTTCTTTCATTATCTCTCACCCTAGTATATATAGTCTCTATCGCTCTCTATAATCCAAAACATATAAACCATCTATCTCGAAAGTGAAATCTTCATTGTCTGTTAATAATTCCTTAGGAATTTGTACACCTACCCATTGTTCGTATCCATATTTTTCTCCATCACCACTTCCTCTGGCAACATCTAGTTCTTTTCCATCTTCATCAAACACTTTTATTTCAACTCCACTACTTGTAAATCTTCCTTCCTCGTATAGATGATAAAGACTTAGCATCTCTCCGGAAGGTGATTGATAGTTGTAATCAAAACCAACGGTTAAAACTACCATTGAATCATCTCTTTCAACTGTTTCAGCTAGATAAAGTGTAGTTTGGTAAACAGTTGTAATCTCGATGGGCTCTTCAATCTCACTTAGAATTTCTTCAGATGATAAATCGAAAACAATTTTCCCCTCATATGGAGTCGTGTCAACATCATATATATCTAAGTCGTGTCGAATAGACAATGGTCCTTTATCTTCTTCATCTTCTTGGGTACATGCCGAAGTCAACACAAGAACCATTAACAATATCATAATAACTGGCAGTAAATTTTTCGTTACTATTTTTCTAATCCTTATCTCCTCCTTTATTCGAATCTATTGGTACTTTAGAATTTATTCCTTATATCATGACTGTGTGTCTTAAATCTTTGCGCCCCGTGTTTTATAACGTTTCTAGGGTTAGCGACACTAGAACCCGATTTTCATTCCTCAACCATATGTTGCTAACGCTGTGTTATGCGATGTTTCATATGCTTTTATTATATTTTTATATTTCTTGAATTATTGTACAATTACGATATATCGGTAAACAAAACCATACTCCGGATACTACTTATTATTGAAATATCCTCGGTTTTTCTTGATGTGTTTTGATCTATTCAATCTTGTTCTTTTGTTGAAACGGTTTAAAACTTCGGTACCAAATCCAAATAACTTCATCGCCGGATTACTAAATCGGAATCCGCCACATTCGAAAGAGTCCCTCCGATGATTGATTAACGCCCATTCAATATTTCTTGCTTATATTATAAAGACCTCTGAGCAAATTCAGGGGTCTTTTATGTAACTATAATCATTCGATGTTTCTGTCTTTCTGTTTTTGTATGGAATTTCGCATAACGTTTTTGTGTTTACGACAGCCCTGAACCGGACCTCAAAGATCGGCCGACCTGGCGGAACTCTGTTCCCGGTGAAGGGGTGTGGTGCGCTGACGATCTCTTGAAACGTACCCACCAGCACCTTCTGTAGACACAGTGTTATACGTATTAACGGCAACGACTTACATTCAAAACTTAAGATCTTCTTTTACTCATAACCCCTGTTATCAATCCTATAAAAAAAAATGATATTATATCACCCTTCTATTCTCAATTTTCTAAAGTCTGTGATGATAGATTCTCATCCAAATTATCTATAAAACGTAGTTCTTATGATGAATTTTCTTTTTTTGTTATTTAATCTTTTTCTCGTATTAGGCTTACGGTAATTTCTATATGATAAGCCAACATTATAAATACGGACGTAATATATCTTCAATTTTCATCTCGTCAATTTCTACTACTTTTATTTCCGACGTCTGGACCCAACTGATCGTGCCCTCTTCATCACTTATTGCCGCACACTTAGTTTCCCCCTCTTCCTTATGTGGAGCAATCGCACCTCCGAAAAAACTTGGTCTTGAGTCTTTAAAAAATGAATACCCCGTACCAACTAATGCGTAAAACTTGCCTGTTTCTTTATGTAAAACAATTGTTGCCAAATTTATCTTCTCCCCTTTCATTCGTTACCCCAGTGATTTTTGAAGACCTCGTTATTACGTATAACGTTTCTAGGGTTAGCGACACTAGAACCCTGTTTTCATTCCTCAATTATATGTTGCTAACCCTGTGTTATAGGTAGTGATGACGGTTTTCGTGTCGATTATTCCTATTAATATTATAGAAAATAATTTTTAACCATATGCTATTTATTGACTGAACTGATTTTCTAGCCACTCATAGTCAAAATCCATTTTAATCACTGTAGGGCTTTCAACCTCTTCGCCAGTGATAAGAAAAAGTGTGTTATCTTCAAATGCCATAATTAGATTAATATATTCCAGAATGGACTCGTCTTTATCACGATTTGAGTATTGGGGTTCCAAGGAGTAAAACTGTCCTTCTTTTATTACACTCTCGTCTAAATTATCATTATATACCGCTTCTGAATCTTTAATTTCGTCGAAAATATTTTCGATAATCTCTTGGTCATCTATCATCATTATTTCTTCTTCCAGTTCTTCCATTTTATTCGAATGTGCTTCCATCTGCGCTTCGTACTCTTCCTGCTCTGCTTCAGATAAGTTTTCGCCACCATCAAATTCATCCATAATATTATTCAATGAGCTATTTAACTCTTGATTCTTTTTATTTGCCTCCGGAGTCATAATCTTTAACGTTTCCGGAACACTCAGGTTATTCAACTCTACACTTTCTTGTTCATTTGTTCCCTCATTATTATTTTCGCTGGAAGTGGCATTGCCACAACCTACTAGAATCGACACCGCTACTATTAAAACTATCAATAAGTATTTCTTGTCCATTTATTTTCCCCCTTTCAATTTTTGAACCATAACATCCCATTATTCAAATACGTCATAATTAATTTATGCAAAGTATTCTCTAGTTCCACAAAATTATCATCTTATAAATAAATCCCTAAAACACTGCCTCGAGATCATCATTCATTACCTATAACTCTCTCGTTCATGTAAAAACATTTCAGGAATACCACCCAATGCAGGGTGATATAGGTGTTGTTTCGGGAATGTACCTTACAGCTGATCCAACGGATTAGCAATCTTCCCCAAACTCTGCACCGAAACATGCGTATAAATCTCCGTAGTCTTACTACTCCGATGGCCCAATAACTCCTGTATAAACCGAAGATCCACTCCGGCTTCCAGCATATGGGTTGCATAGGAATGACGCAGGCTGTGAAAGGACAATTTCTTTTCAATCCCTACGGCCTTCACGCTGTTATTGAATACGGTTTGTACGGTTCTTGTACTGATATAACGTGACCGATCACTCCCTTCAAATAACCATTTTACAGGCTTATACTCCCGGTAATACTGCCGCAGTTGCTGCAGCATTTTATCCGATAAGCTGACCATTCGGTCTTTTCTCCCTTTACCCTGTTCTACCATCACCACCATTCTGGAACTGTCTATATTTTTTAATTGCATTGATGCCGTTTCACTGACCCGAAGACCGCAGGAATAGGCGAGCATAAGCATGGTTTTGTGTTTGGTGTTATGGGTCGCGTCGATGACTTTTTTGACCTCTTCCTTGCTCATCACCTTGGGCAGCTTATGTTCTTTTTTCGGTCTTGGAATATAAGGCACGGTAAAATCCTCGGATTTATTGACTAAGCGTAAATACGCTTTAATCGCATTGATGCTTTGATTGGCATAGGAGTGGGAAGACTGCTTTTCTTCCAGCAAATATAAAAGATACTCATTGATGGAAGCCTTATCCACTTCGCCTTTGGAGTAGGTTAAAAAGCGATCGAGATGCCCCGTATAGCTTTTGATGGTTTTGGGACTGTACCCTTTTTGCTTTAGATGATTTTTAAGGAGTTTTACCGCTTCGTCATAGGCACTGACGGTTACAATTTCTCCTTGCAGGGTTTCTAAGTCCTGTTTTTTTCCTAAAGGAAAGTTCCAAACCCGGGCTCCGGGATCCCATTTTCCCCCGCCGATCTTTTTTAACATTTTGACATGCTCTTTGTTGTAAGCCATTTGAACCCGTAGCAATCCATATTTTTCAATTATTTTCATAACAACCATCCTTTACTGTTTACTTGATCCTTCTTAGGGAGAGAAGCTACCGGATAGTTGTATTATTATGATGGAGTGCTTTTTCCTGGAAGAATCACGGCTTTATAAAAAATTAGTAAATATAAGACCGTTATACCATTAATACCCTGGAAATTTCTTTTAAAAACCGTTACTTAATTAATTCTACAGCCCTAGTTAAAAAACCTTTATTTTTTGAAATTCTTTTCTAATTTTTTCAAGTTTTTCCTGTTTGAATTATTCTTATATTCATACTATAATAACTTCTATATATTGTAAACGGACAAAAATGTCCGGTTCCAGGGGGGAGGAATACCAATGACTGAAATAAACAGCTTTGGACTGTATCTACGAAAATTAAGAGAAGAAAAAAAGCTTACCCAAACCTATGTAGCTAAGGCGGCTCAGGTTAGTGAAAAAACGTACCGTCGCATCGAGATGGATAAGGCCATCCCCCGGATAGATACCCTGGAAGAAATGTCGATTCTTTTTAAAGAGGATTTAGTTCTGCGTTTTCTCAAATACAACTCTCAGGGAATGGAAATGTTCGAGACAATTAAAGAAGATATTGAGAAAAAAATTCTTCAGGATAATTTTGATAAATTGAACGGCTATATCCCAAAATTAAAAAGTTTTATAGCAACTATAAAAAAACCCTATTATATTCTGCAATACCGGCAGTATATTTTATTAATTGAAGGGATTGTGCTTTATCGAAAAAAAGATCGTTATCCAAAAGCACTGGAAAAATTTATACAAGGCATTCTTATCAGCAATAAAGAATTTTCTGTGGAGCATTTCAGAGATTTCAGTTATTCTCCCATGGAACATCGTTTATTAATGAATATCGCCTTAACTTTTAATAGAACAGGAGATCAGAAAAAATATATTGAGATTTTAGCGTTTATCATGGATGAAATTGACCATAGTGATGAAATCTATGCAATCATCGCAAGCAATTTGGGTATCGCTTATAAAAGGACTGAAAAATATGTGGATTCGATAGGAATGATGGAAAAGGGGATTAACTATTGCCAGGAAAAGTCGGATTATTCAATGCTTCCACTGTTATACTATGGAAAAGGTGTATCGGAGTACTATTTAAACGACGACAGCTATAAATGTTCTTTCATAAATGCAGTGACTTTAACGAAGCTACTTGGACTTACCCACCTTCATACCTCGATGAAGGAAAAGTGTAAAAACAATTTCCATTTTGATGTTTCCAATGAAGAGGATCAATCTTTGTTTTAAAATCCCCGATTTATTACTTTAATTGATTCCTTTTCATTATATAATTTGTACTCAATGTCTTCCTTAAACCACCGGGAATCAAACAGATTTCTATGGGCGGCCTGATCTTCTAAGTCAATAATTATTTGTTCTTCAATAACCTTTTGATTTCGCCTGCCATAGGTTCTATAATTGTTTTTAAAATCGTAAAATTCTTTGCCGGTATGTTCCCGTAAGGTTTTTGGCAAATACATTCTTACGTTAAATCGATTTTCTCCTCTACCATAATCGATTACTTCTAATTTTACAGTTACAATGGCCTCTTCCTCTGAACCGGATAAGCGAATATTGGCATCGACAATATCCAGGGTTTTTAATTCATGTTGATTTAGTAAATGATACGCAGTCCTTGTAGTATCCAAGGTCCATCGCATTATCGGCATGACTAATACGATTACGGCAATTACAATTAAGACCTTATTGTTATTTTCAAACCTTTCCAGTTTAAAAAGGCCTCGTAGGGCAAAAATAATTATGACCAATGGGATGAGCCCCGAGAGGTAAAGCCTGCCGCCCTTAAAGCTTACCGGCCTTATTATATATTCAATAATGGTATATGTATCATAGGGAAGTTTATGGGTTAACAAAATCCCTATGAATAAAATCCCTACGTATTTTGCTAGCTTTCGATTATCATTCATCTAATCACCTCTTATGAGTATTACTTCCAAATATAATACCCTTCTTCCTTATTAATTCAATCAAACATCACAACTCCTGTATCACCTTTCGCTGCACTTAAAACCACCCTCTTATTTAACTTTCCTGCAAATTAGCTTCAGATGGTTTGATTTTCAAAGCAGTATAGAAGCCTGTGCTGAATACTGCAAGCATTAGAAAATAAGCAATTAGCGAAGCTATGCTCGCTTGTATATTATTTGTAAACATGGATACGATACGCACCCCGAATCCTAAAAAACCCAGGACATAAAAGTCCGCTAAATTCATGATAAAAGAGTTTCTGCTCGTGATTTCCAAGAATAATTGCCAAATATAAAGACTCAAAAGAATTCCCCATAAAGTATTTCCCAAAATAAAGCTTTTTACATTATTAAGGCTTTGATTGCCAAAGGCCATTCCTGCAAAAAACCAAATTACCATGCCGCCGCCGTACATCCAGGGAACATGTAAAATACTGGCTAACTGAAAGTATACCGTGCTCTCGCTTGTCATTCCCAGTCTAAATAACCATTCAATTAACCCTCCCACTATAAGCGGTGAGAGTACAAGCATTACTAACAGAAGCTTCCTGCTTGTTTTTGATCCCATCTTTCCTTCCCCCTTTTTACTAAATCAATTTTATATATTCAATCAGCCAGGGACTGTTTTCTTTTTCCCGAACTAAAAAATACATTCGTTTCTGGACTCCGCTCATATAGTATAAAGAGGCGTAGTTCTCGTAATCAAAATTCGCCTGCACTTCAAAGGCCAGGATGTTTTCCGGATCCTCGTCCTCTCCCTGTCGTTGCCCAATATACCAGTCTTTTGCCTCTTGGTCCTCTTGAATGCTTAAGACTTCCACGTTGTTTAATCCGTCCCACATCTGATCATTAATGGTATTTTCCCCTCGATTCACTTGAAGTCCCTGTAGGGCATTGACGTCTCGGTCTAAAAGCCCCTGGTGGTACTCCTGGATCACCGCTTCCGCATCGGAGGTCTCCTCCTCCATCCCGTTATAGGCGCTTAGTGCAACAATCACCACCACCGCTACAATACCCAACCCAATGATTATCCCCTTTTTCATTAACTCATCCCCTTTTTTAAACGTTGCATACCACTGCTTTTCATGAACGCTTACTACGTTCCTTTGACACCCCTGTTTGAATTGTTCTTATATTCATACTATAACAATTGCCAAGTATTGTAAACGGACAAAAATGTCCTTTTTTGTTTTTACTACAAAAAAGGTGCCAAGGCACCTTTGTTATTGCAGTTGGTCCCTATAATCCTTTAACAGTACAAACTCAAAACCGTCCTCCCGTAACGCCTCTACTCCTAGTTTGACCCCTTCTGCGATATCACTGTCGGGATGGTTCATGTGAAAAAGCATAATGGATCCCGATTTAGCCTGTATCATACTTTCATAGATCTGATTCGCCGTGAACGTGGCCCCGGCATCCCCTAATACGTTATAATTTACCGCGATTTCCCCTAAATCCTCCACGATTTTTACCGCCACTTCATCATAATAGGCGGTACCGGATCGAAAAAACTGGGATCGATGGCCCGTTAACCCTTTGATCTTTAAATGATTTCCATACACCTCTTCATACACCCCTTCGATGGATTCGGTTCCCGGGATTCCGTAAGCGGATTTCCCCTGTACGGATAAGGGTTTATGGTGTTTTCCGTGGTTGGCAATATCAAAATTGGGATTTTCCCCAAGGGCGACTAAGGTATCGGGATGATTATCGATCCATTCCCCGCTGATAAAAAGGGTTGCGGGGATTTCCTGTTCTTTTAAATACTGGATTAAGGCTTGATCATAGGCCCCGCCGCAGGCATCGAAGGTAAGGGCGATCACCCGGTCTTCGGTGTCAATTCTGCTGTTAACCCCCGTCACCGATTCTCCCCATTCTTTGGGTTCCTGATCTTGATACCGCTCTTGTATTTCCTCTAGGGAAAGGGCAGCGGTCTTCTCATCCGGTTCTTTCTCCCCTTCTTCTCCTTCGCCTTCTTCTTCCTCTTCGATAGCTTCTTCATCCTCCGGCAAATCGGAGGCTTCATCTTGGGACGCCTCTTCTTCCGGGGACTGCTCCTGTTCTAAAACTTCTTGGTCCTCTAGGCTCTCATCCTCTTCTGCATCTCCATCACAGGCGACAAGTAGCAACAAGGTCAGTAGCATTATGATGCCAACAGATTTTTTACCCATATAGCCAACACCTTACCTTATGACCGAGCTCTACTTCTTTCAGTTCTGGAAGTTCCTCTTTGCACCGCTCCATTACTTCCGGGCACCGGGTGGAAAACCGGCATCCCTTGGGAAAATCCGTGGGATGGGGTACGTAGCCTTCAATGGTGTCTAAGTATTCCAGTTTGTCGTCGATCCTTGGAATGCATTTCATCAGTCCCTTGGTATAGGGATTTTTCGGACTTTTAAACAACCGCTGATTGGTGGTCTCCTCCATGATTTTTCCGCAGTACATCACGCATACCCGGTCCGCAATTTCCGCTACCACCCCTAAGTCATGGGTAATCAGCATCATGGACATTCCATTCTCTTTTTGAAGTTTCCTCAGTAAATCCAGTATTTCCGCCTGTATGGTCACATCCAGGGCCGTGGTAGGTTCGTCGGCAATCAACAGCTGGGGATTGCAAATAATGGCCATGGCAATCATGATTCGCTGACGCATACCGCCGCTGAATTGCCCGGGAAATTCATCGTAGCGTTTTTCCCCGTCGGAGATTCCTACCCGCTTCATCATTTCAATGGTTTTTCGTTTTGCTTCCGCCTTCGTTACTTTTTCGTGGATCATCAAGGCCTCCGCCACCTGTTCCCCCACTTTAATCATGGGGTGCAGGGAGCTTAAGGGGTCCTGGTAGATCATGCTGATTTCTTTGCCCCGTAAAAACCGCATCTGCTTGTCACTTTTTTGCAGCAGATCATCCTCGAAAACTTCTTCCCGTTTCAAAAGAATTTCCCCGGATATGATTTTCCCCGGCTCATCGATCAGTCCCATAATGGACATGGAGGTAACGCTTTTTCCACTGCCGGATTCCCCGATCAAGGCCAGTACTTCCCCCTGGTTAATGTGAAAATCCACACCGTCCACGGCGGGAATCTCTTTTTTATCAAGGAAAAAGTAGGTTTTTAAATCTTTTACCTGTAATAATTTCATAAAAAACCTCCTATTTTTCTTTCAGCTTTGGCATTATTTTCGCTTTCATGGCTTTCAGAAGCAGAAAAATCAAATAGTAAAACAGTGCCAGGGTGATGGTAAAAAGGGAAAAAACCCCTTGGGCCTGCTCGATACTCAGCTGATTGGTGGTATAGATGTATATCAAATGATAGCCCATGCCCTGATAATAAAACAGTCGCTCTACGATGATCAGACTGGCAAACATCATCCCCATAATCGTAGGAAATACCGATAAAATTTCAAAACTGATGTTTTTCATCATATGCTTTTTTAAAATCTGAAAATAGGAACAACCCTTTCCCCGGGCGGTAACGATATAGGCCTTTTCCTGTAAATTCTCAATCGTATTGGCCGTAACCCGGGAAATATAGGCCGCGGGCAAAACGCTAATGGAAAGTATGGGGAAAATACTTTGATACCACTGTTCATCCCCTAGAAAATGAATGGGCCCGATCCCTAAAAAAGCAATTTCATTATAGTACAGGTATATTGCTCCCAGTTGTATGACGCTGATGGTTAGTACATCGGGAATGGATAGGGGAATGTAGGACTGCAGCAGCTTAAACGTTCCGGCGGTTCTCTTTTTACGACTGTCCAGGATTCCTTTCGGGATTCCCATCAACAGGGCCAACAGGGTTCCGAAAAACAACACCACAAAACTTAAGGAGAAGGCTCCCCTGAGCATGGCTAAGGGAGTGGTGCTCATAATTTCCATCGTAAGCACTTCTCCGCTGAAAAAGCTACGGAAGTTCTCATTAATACTCTGCTGTATTTCCTCAAAAGACATATTCCAATGAAACTCCCCATGATGGTATTCCACATCGAAATTCATAGGAAATCCTGTGGCTACGATCACTAGGGTTAGCACAATGACGAGAACTAAAACATGATAGCTTGCTTTTTTCATTAGGTTAATGGTTATTTCTCGATTCATAAGGACCTCCTTTTACTTTTGGGGTTCTTTCAAATGGGGATTCATGGTTATACTGTCCACAATAATTTGTCCCATGTTTTCCATATACTCAAAGTTCACCGTATCCATATCCGCATCCCTATGATTGATATAGGAAAAGTAATTGCTTCCAAAGCCTAGGCTGAACTGAGAGTTCATATTCATTCCATAAAGGGCATGGGAGGTTGAGCCCCGGGCCCACCGCTGGGAAGCATCAAACATCCGGTAGTCCACTCCCAGGTCCTGGAGCCGTTCACTGAGGCTGGTTCGCATTAAATAACTTCGGTCACTTCTTTTTTGCCCATGCATAATATTAATCTCCAATTGCTCCAAATCCTCATTGCCGGTATAACCCACATCGATATAATTGTAGGGAAAATCCGCTTGTTGAAAGGTTCGCTGGGAAGCCGTGTAATGAAAGCTGCCCCGGGTTCTTCGGGGATACAGGCTGTATTCCCCATCCCAGAAAATAAACATCACGGTTTTTTCTAAGGGCTCTTCCATACCCGAAAGTACCCTGGCAATTTCCAGATTGGTAGCCGCCGGTGTGGCGGTAATCGCCGGGGAAAACCCTTTCCTTCCCCCGGTATAGGCCCCGTCGTAGGGGGCTCCGATAACGATCATCTCTCTGGGGCCTTCCTCCTCCCAATTTTTCCCCGGGAGCAGGGCGGTGATATTTCTTCCCGGGTGACTTGGCAGTTTGGGAGGCTTCATAAAAAAACCCACCTCCACATCGGCACCATCCAAGGCCCCTCTTAGCGCTTCGAAGGGGATAATCAAGGTTCGGTTAAGGCTGTAAGTATCCATGAGTTCCCGGTCATAAAGATCCGTATCCAGGATCCCGAGATTATAAGAAATGCCCCGGGGGTCGTTTTCCGTAGGGAAATCATGGGAAACGCTACGGGCAAACATGCCGCTTTGTCCGCTGACATAGAGCTGGCTATAGATATCTCCATACCCCCCCACATCGATTAAAGGAATGTATTCCTGTTCATCGGTAATCGTTACGGAAGTATGATCCTGATGATAGGTAATGGTTTTTCCTTGATACTCGATCCAGCCCTCCTCATTGAGACTTTCCTCGCTGGGTTCAATAACATTTTTCCCCAGGGCGGGGAGAATAAAGTCTTCGTTTATATAAAACCGTTCGGGTCCCTCCCCGTGGTCCACCTCGATATAGGCCTCCTCCACAAGCAGTCGTTCGTAGAATCCCCCGGCTTCATCCAGGGGACTGAACTCCTGGGTGTAGCTTCCTTCCCAGGGTTCCAAATCATAGGATTTCAAGGTTTCAATAATATAGTCGCCGCTTTTGTGGCCGCCTTCAAATCCCACCAATCGTCCCTGGTATTTTTCGTCGGTTAACTCTTCTACATGGGCTTTCGCTCGGTGCACATTGAAGGGGTGCTGACTGGCTTCGGCGGGATAAGAGAAGTATCCCAGGATCAGGATCACCGTCAGGCTTTTCCCGGCCACCGGACGCCAGTACTGCTTTAAATTCCGCAGCTGCATCCAGTAAATCTTCGGTGAGGCCATAAAAAATCCTTTACGGATGAAGCTGACGATCTGGGAATTGCGTTTTTGAAATTCAATACGAAGCCCTTCCCCTGTTAAATTGAATGCGGTGACACCCAGAAAAAATGCCAGGGCGGGAAACAGTGTGAGCCACATACGGTCGGGATATAGCCGGATGACCTCCGGGGCCCTGGCCAGCATGCTTCCCCATTCCGGTTCAAAGGCCATTTCGAAGTTGCCTTGAAAGGCCTCTGCCAAAGGCATCCGCCGGGGGCCTACAAAAACCGTCAGCACGCTTAACTGGGCCAGCAGGAAGAGGACCATGCCGATTTCGATAAATAGAAAGCTTACCACATGGGGAATTAAATGGGGCAGCAGGTTTTGCACACCGATTTGCAACGGATTTTTCCCCACGGCCACTTCCCCTTCTATAAAGTCCTCTTCCATGATTAAGGCGGTTTGGTCTTCGATCATCGACGCAAGCTTGGACCATCCGATAACAGTTAACACCACGGCAAAGGCCACAATGGCCCGATCCATCTCCAAATTTCTGAAATAATTGATATTTAAAATCACAAAGGCAATCAACAGCTTGGGAATGGTGGTAAAAAAGGTATTAAACATATTGATAAAAACCGATACCGGCTTCACTCCCATTCCGGCCATAATCCCTAAGGGCATGGCCACCAGAATTCGGAGCAGCACCACTAATAAAGCCACTCGAAGGGTGTTTCGGGTACCGTAGATAATACGGGTGTAAATATCCCTTCCCGCTTCGTCGCTGCCCATAATATTCTCCCGATTAGGAGGAAAGGGTCTTGTGGCGAACTCTTCCACCCATTCCCCATCCTGTCGAATTTCGATATACTTTGCGGACTCCTCCACATTAGGGTTTTTATCCGTGAGTGCCTGGGGGAAAAAGTAGGCAAAAAGCATGACCAGCACCAGGACCCCTCCCACCAGTAAGGGGAAATTGATTCTTCTTAAGAGACTAACCATGGTACGCCTCCTCTCCGCGGTATAAATGGCAGGCTACCTCATGGGTTTTATATTCCTCCAATGGCGGCTCTGTTTTTTTGCAAATTTCCATGGCCTTGGGACATCGGGGATGAAAGGAGCATCCCTGAGGGATATTCAAGGCACTGGGGATTTCATTTTTCAGTTGGATCCGGTTGCGGGTTGCTTCGGGATCCGGCACCGGGGAGGCGGACATTAAGGCCATGGTATAGGGGTGCTTGGGACGCTGGAAAATTTCTTCCACCTCACCGATTTCCACAATTTTACCAAGGTACATCACCGCAACCTCATCGCTGACATGCTTAATGACGTTTAGTCCGTGGGCAATAAATAAGTAGGTCAGATCATACTCCCTTTGAAGATCCTTTAGCAAATTGATGATTTGGGACTGTACCGAGACATCCAGGGCGGATACCGGTTCATCGCAAACGATAAACTTCGGTTTTGTCGCCAGGGCCCGGGCAATACCGATGCGCTGTCTTTGTCCCCCGGAAAATTCATGGGGAAACTTTTTCCGGTCCTTTTTCGAGAGACCGACGATCTCCAAGAGCCGTTCCACCTCTTTTTTATATTCCAGGGGGGTGACAATTTTATGAATATGCAGGGGTTGTATCAGTATATCCTCTATGGTCATTTTGTAATCCAGTACGGAATAGGGATTTTGAAAAACCATTTGAATGTTTTTTCGCATTTTACGAAACTCCCGATTGCTGATTTTGCTGATATCCCGGCCTTCCAAAGTAACTTTTCCCTCCGTGGGCTCCAACAAACGTAAAATCAGCCTGCCGGTGGTGGATTTCCCGCTGCCGGACTCCCCTACCAGCCCTAGGGTTTTTCCCCGGCGGATCCCGAAATTAATTCCGTTTACCGCGTGGACCTCTCCCGTTTGTATGCCTAATACTTTGCTTTTTAATGCAAAGGTTTTTTTCAGATTTTCGACTCCAATCATTTCCAACCCAGCCCCTCCTTTAACTCTGTAGTTAAAACTCATATGAAAATATTTTATACCACCATCTATTTTTTGTCAATTCCGAATATTGGTTCTCATATATAATGATTCTCATTATATAATGAGCTTTTCCCCGGGGTTTTGGTTCCATTTTCTTGAGAAGGGCCTTAGGGTATTGGTATAATAAAGGAGAATCAAATATTGAAAACCTAGGAGGGGAATTTTATGGCTTATCGAATTAATGATACCTGTATCAACTGTGGCGCTTGTGTACCGGAATGTCCCGTGGACTGCATCACTGAAGGGGACGAAATTTATGTAATCGATGAAGAGGCATGTATTGACTGTGGCGCCTGCGCCAATGTTTGTCCCGTAGATGCTCCGGAACAGTTATAAAAAAAAACAATAAAAAGAGCAAAAAAAAGAGCCCCGGAAACTCCTTTGATCCTAGGAGAGTTTCCCGGGGTTTTTTATTTGCGTCCAAAAAACCCGTCTCAATCCAGCCGTTTTCGCTCCTTGATCAATCGTAAAACCATGGCGGCAATAATCAAGGTTCCGATGAACCCAAAGCTTACCTCATAACCCCATAGGGGAAGCATTCCGGAAAAGACGAAGGATCCCGAAGCGATGAAAACATCGATGGTGTTTTCCTGGATGGATATTGCAATGGCTCGGGACTCTTCGGAAACCGTCTTAATCAGCCTTGTGGAAAGTCCCAGGATGGCGCCGGCATAACCGGTCCCCATGAGAATCCCCGCCAGGATCATAAACTGTGATAAAAAACCCACGGCGGTTAAAAGGATCAGACCCGTACCATAACTGAAACCTAAAAAGAGAATAATCAATAAGGGGGATTTGTGATCCAGCAGTTTGCCCACCACAACACTGGCGATAATCCCCGCAAAGGAGTAGATGGTAAAAAAGATCCCGGGATTTTCCAGGGTTCCGATCTGATCCAGGTATACCGGGGCAAAGGTGAAAATAATCCCCGAGGCGAAGGAAAATATGGCAATGCCCAAATAAATTTCCCGCAGTGTACTATCCTTCAGCACCTCTTTGGTTTCCCTAAAAAAACCCACCTTTTTTGAGGCTTTCGGAGGGGGTCCCTGGACCAACAGCAAAAATAGAAAACCCATAATGCCCATGGCGAAACTCCCCAGAAACCAGGTGCTGTAATTGAAATGATTGATCATGTATACCGCAACAAAGGGACCGATCAACAGTCCCGATGCACTCATCAAACGATACAGACCCATGTAGGTTCCCATCCTGGGAAAGGGCGCGACGTCTCCCACAAAGGCCGGTCCACTGGCAAAATATGCGGCTAGGCCGATGGACTGATAAATTCTGATAAAGATCACAGCCCACACCGACTGGGCAAAATATAAAAGAAGGGGGGTACTGCCGAAAACAAAGGCACCGATTAATAAGGGGATTTTTCGCCCCCTACGGTCCGATAACGGCCCGAGGTAAATTCGAAAGACCACCGCTCCTAAGAAAAACAGGGTGCCCTGAAGCCCGGAGTGAAAGTCCCTTCCCCCTAATTCCAAAATATAAAGAGGGGTGGTGGTTACGGCGGCCCAAAAATTGATGAACACTAAGAGGGAGGCCGTATAAAAAAGCACCCAGTTTTTCAATGTAGCTTCCTTTATCATGGATTCATTCATCCCTGCAGTCCCTTCCCTTTGCTTATTTTTTCTTTGGAAACCAGGGAAAAAACTTTGGTGTAACTTCTTTATACTCCTGATACCCCGGTCGTTTATCAAAGCTTTTTTCCAGCATCGGTACCCCGGAAACGAACAGCAGTAAATAAGTGATCACAATGGGACTAATGAAAACCGCGATGGACCCCCCTGCGGAAATGGAAATAACCCCAAGGCCCCACCACATGGTGGCCTCTCCGAAATAATTGGGATGCCGGGTGTATTTCCAAAGACCGGAATCCATGATTTTTCCTTTGTTTTCCGGGTTTTCTTTAAACTTTTTCAATTGATAGTCCCCCACACTTTCAAAGAAAAATCCGATCAACCAAATTACCAGTCCGATCATGGAAAACAGGGTGATGTCTCCCGGGCTTCCCTGGGTGTTGATCAAAATCACCGGCAGGGCCACGATAAACATAAATACCCCTTGGAGCATATACACCTGGAAAAAGGCCCTGGGGATCACCCATTTTCCCCATTCCTTCCGCCAGTTGGCATAGCGAAAGTCCTCCCCTTTACCCAGGTTCCGCTTCAGAATATGATAAAACAGACGGATTCCCCAAATACTGATCAGGATCGTTATTAATAAATTGGCCCCTCCGAAGTTTCCCGAGCGCAGGGTGGTAAACCAGGCCAGAATTACAAAGCCGATCCCCCATCCCATATCTACGATGGAGTTGTTTTTAATAGCCGTTCCTACCACAAAAAACAGAAAGAAATAAACAAACAATACAAGGATGGATTCTATAATAATGGAATGCATTCCTACGCCCCCTCTCGAATAAAGCCTACAGCTACGGCGCCTTCACCCACATGAAGGGCCGTGACCGAGGAGACCTCGGTAATATACTTCGGTGGCTTTCCGATGATTTTTTGAAGTTCCTTGGCAAAGGCCTCGGCCCCTTGTTCATCCTTGGAGTACACCACCGCATATTCGGTAATGGGCTTTTCCTTATTTTTCTTCTCAAGCATATTTTTAATCTTATTCATCAGCATTTTTTTCGACAAAGCGATGGAAAAAGCGGTTCCCTTCCCCTCCTTGTCCAGGGAAATGATGGGACGGAGTTTGAAGAACACCCCGATTTTTCCAACCACCTTGGGTACTCTTCCGCTTTTTAAGGAATTGGCAAAAGTGTTCAGGGCTACGTAAATCTCCGTTTCCGGAATGATCGTATCAATGGCCTCGAGGACCTCTTCTTTGGAGGCGCCTGCCGCCACCATCTCCGCCACTCGGGTTACCAGCAGCCCCTGGCCCCCGGAGTTCAGCTTCGAGTCGATCACTTCAATGGGATAGCCCTCTTCTTTTAGTTTCTTTCCGTATTTTTCCACGCTTTCATAGGTTCCGCTGAGTTTGCTGGAAACCATAATGCAGATAATACTCTCGTAGTGTTCCTTGAGAAAATCGATTTTATGCTTTACCTGAATGTCATTGGGCTGCCCGCTGTTGGGGTAAACCTCCGAGTGTTTAATCGTCTCATAAAAATCTTCGGGGTCCACCGTCATTTTATCCAGGTACTGGTTCTCTCCCACAAAAATATTTACGGGTAGCAAATGCACGTCGTACTGATCCAAATAGGATTTGGGAAAGTCCCCGATAGAGTCCGTTAGTACGGCGATCTTCGAAGTTTTGTCCTTTAATTTTTCCTGTACGCGCATATCCTCGATCTTCGGTCGATCAATGACCCCGTACTTCGATAACAGTTTAAACACCGCCTCTACTTTGTTGGTATGAAGATGCACATGCTTTAAGGTGGCGCTGCCGGCAACAATAATGGAATCCCCATAGGCCCCTAGGGCTTCTTTTAATTCATCCTTATCCACCCTGCCCTTGATCAGGGTTTCCGTGCAGTAGCGGAATTCGGTGTTTTCATGATTTCGGTCGTAGCCTTGAGCGAGGACCCCCGCCCCTTGAAAATCCCCGGACACTTCAATGGTTTCACCCCGGATAAACTTAATAATCCCTTCCAGATAATACACAAATCCCTTGGCTCCGGAATCCACCACATTGTGTTTTCTTAAAACCTCTAACTGTTCCGGGGTTTTCGCCAGAAGGCTTTTTGCTTCATCGATGGAGTTTAAAAACATTTCCTCCACATTCTGATACTTGTCCTTATGCTCGGATAGGTACAGGGACCACTGCTTCATCACCGTAAGCATGGTTCCCTCCACGGGATGTACCAGGGATTCATAAATCCCCTCCGAGGCTTTTCGAGTCACCTCGATGAAATCCTTTAAGGAAATCCGGTCCTTTCCCTCACTGCCGGAGGCGATCCCGGAAATGTACTGGGCAAAAATCACCCCGGAGTTTCCCCGCGCACCGTAGATCGACGCCTCCGCCATGGATTTACTGGTTTCATAGAAGGAGTCCACCACCTGGGTGTAGTCGATTACAGAATTTAGGGTCATGGCCAGATTATTCCCCGTGTCCCCGTCGGCCACCGGGAATACATTGATTTTATTTAGATGGTCCTTGTTATTGATCACTTCCATAGCCCCATGGCGAAAGATGTTAAAAAAGTCCTTGCCGTTTAGGTAGTTTTGCTTCATTGTCATCACCTTTTCTTTGAATTATTTTGTTCTTGCTAAACCTCCTACTGTAAACCTTGTTATAATAAATAATGGATAATGCCAAAAGAAATCCCCGCGGTAGCTCCGGAAAGCACCGTTCCCCAAATCAGGTCAATCACGGTAAGGGCAACCGGCCACTCCTTTAAGGTCGCCAAATTGGTTAAATCATACGTGGCATAACATAAGAGTCCCAGGGCTCCCCCCGCAAATAGTGCATAACTCAGACTTTCTTTTTCCAGGGCGGGGTCAATAACAAAGAAAATCAGTCCTGCAATAAAGATAACGTAAAAAATAATAGCCGCCGCCCAGTTTACATCCTTTTTCATCAAATGCCCTAAATATTTTTTATAAAGATTCTTTGCGATGAGTCCCAGCCAAATCAAATCAATGGCCATAAACACCACAAAGGTGATTAGAAACATAATAAGCCGGTTCAACATTGGGTCCCTCCTTTTTCTATTAATACCCATTTTTTATCAAAAATCTCCTGTACACTTTTCATGGGGAAAATATTCAGGGTTCCCTGGAAATTTTTTCATTGCAAGTATCCATAAATCAAGACTTATGGATTTTTCAGGATTTGCCGCAATTCTTCCCTGGCATAAAACCCTTTGATCCCCCGAAGCTGTATTAAATATTTTTCCACTTCCCATAGGGAAAACATATGGCTTTCTTTTAGGCCTTGTTGAATGATTTTGATATAACCGGGATCCGGAGGATTGATGTTGATCTTCTGAAAATCCTCTAGAATGGTAAAGCTATAAATCGGATAACCCTCTTCCTCGCCGAGATGAAGGAGTTTTCCATACCAATTGTCGGGAAACATCACTTTGCTTTCTCCCTCCTTGGGCAGGGTCCAGTGCACTTTTTCCTCCAAGGGAATGTAGTTTTCCTGCTTGACCAAATCGAAAAACTGATCCTTGGTAATTAGATACATTCTGCCGTAGGTAAGGGCGGTAAGATCCCGGTTGGGATCAATGGCCGCCACCCCCTTATTATTCCAACGGGTGGAGGTCCCGGCAAACACCATTTCATGGGGGATGGTTTTTCCCCGGGCTTTTACCGGCGGCGCAGCATCCCTGCATCCCTCTTCGGATTCCATGGACCCCTGCGGTTGTCCGCCCCTAAGATAACAGTTGAATCGATTTTCATTCAGGTTGGATCCGTAGCTTAAATACCATAGGTACTCTTGATTTTTCAAAACCTTCCCTCCCATCGCCATTCTTTTATAGTCTATACCCATTTTTTTTTGCTAATCACGAACTTCTATTGAAAAAACAGAAAAAAGACTTCCCTAGAAGTCTTTTTTCGAATCCTCATTGGCTTTTGCACCCTTATAACACGGTGCCTCTTTCTGCGGAGTAGTGCTCAAAGCTCTTTTCTTTTGTTATTTTTTCCAGGATTTCCACCAATCGAAACACCTCTTCATAGGTATTATAAAGAGCCGCGGGAGCCAGTCGAATCACATTGGGCTCCCGGTAATCCGGCACCACCCCGTGGTCCCGTAGGGCAAGGCTGATTCGGTAGGCCTCCTCATGTTCTAATGATACATGCCCCCCTCGGCGATGGTTTTCCCGGGGATTGCCGATCCGATAACCGTACTTTTCCAGTCGCTGTTCTGCTAAAAACATTAAATACTCAGTAATGATCAGGGATTTCTCCCGGATTCTTTGTATGCCCGCTTCTTCAAAAATATCCAGGGAACCTTCCAGGGGAGCAATGGAGAGCATATGAGGACTGCCCTGGAGCCAACCCCCGGCATCCCCCGCCTGCTCAAAGCGGTGCTCTAAGAGAAACTGCAAATCATCCCGGTTGCCGAACCATCCTTTCAGCCCCGCCTCTTTTCCAAAGTGCTTCCGGTTGATATAAAGTCCCCCTACGGAGCCCGGTCCGCCGTTCAAGTATTTATAGGTGCACCAAACGGCAAAGTCGGGATCGATTTTTTTAAAATTATGGGGAATGGCGCCGATGGAATGGGCTAAGTCCCAGCCGATAATAATCCCTCTTTTATGGGCTTCTTCGGTGATTTGCTCCATGTTGATCAGCTGTGCGCTACGGTACAACACCGAGGGTAGCAAAATCAAGGCAACCTCCTCGGTCATTGCCGCGATGATGTCCTCCTCCAAAATTTCCCGGCCGTCTCTGCTTTTCACCGTTACTAAGGCCTCTTCCACGGTATATCCTTTTAGTTCGATCAAACTTTTCACCGCATAGATGTCCGTGGGAAAATTCAACCCATCCACTAAAATTTTATACCGTTCCTTATTCGGTTTATAAAAGGTGGCCAGGGCTTGATGCAAATTCGTGGTAATACTTCCGTTTAGAATGATTTCATTGGGCTCCGCCCCGATCATCCCCCGCAGTTTTTCTCCCACCAGTTTGGGATAGTGAAAATACCGGCCCTCTTCCATTCCCCACATTTTAATGCCTTCCTTTTTCCAATCTCCTGCTACCCGTTCTATGGACTGTTGTGCCTCCTTTGAGCTGAGGCCTAAGGAGTTGCCGTCCATATAGATTTCATCTTCCTTTACATGAAACCGTGCACGAAAATCCTTTAAGGGGTCCCGTAGGTCCATGGTTTTTGCAAATTCTAAACTTTCTTGAAATTTACGCTCCATAAAATCCCTCCTTCTCTTCTTATTAATATCATATCACAAAACCTTTGTTTTTTTCTAACATTTCATCGGCAATGAATGATCCTTTTCTCTTGAAAAAAGTATCTTTGAACCGTAAAAAAACATAGATAAAAAGCGGATTTTTCAACTTTTTACCTATGATATTCCTTTAGTATATGCTTTTGACTGCTGTTGTATGAGAATGTTTATTTTGCTGCATCATTTTGCTGTGTTATAAGGAAGGCGCCTCTTGAGACTCGGAATGATAACCCATAGCCTCTTTGGTCTCTTCAATTAATTCCTGCATCAGTTCCTTAACCGTAGTCATCTTTGTTATTCGGTAGGCGTTGCTTCCGGCAAATACCAATCCTTGCTCCACATCTCCCTTAACGGATCTGATCAATGCATTGGAAATGCAATAAGGAGTGGTCTTCGGGTTGCATGGAATTAAACAGTTATAACACTTCTCCACGGGAATATTATCGGTTTTAATTCGCTCCGTCAACTGATTGACCACAGCTCTTCCCGGCATTCCCACAGGACTGGTTACCAGCTCAATTTCCCCCTCTTTTGAATGAATGTAGGCTTCCTTAAAGTTTGGATGGGCATCGCACTCCTCCGTGGCCACAAAGCGGGTGCCGATTTGTACTCCCGCCGCCCCTTTTTTAAAAGCCTTTGCCATATCCTTCCCGTCAAAAATCCCTCCTGCGGCGATTACGGGAATGCTTTTGTTATACTTTTTTTCAAAAGGTTTTAGGGCTTCAATAACCTCTTCAACTAACTCATAGATATTCGGCAGCGTGGGCTTTGTCAGGTCCTCCTTGGAAAACCCTAAATGACCTCCGGCTTCGGGACCTTCCACAACCACGGCATCGGGGATCACCTGATGCTTTCGGTCCCACATCTTTGCAATAAGCCGTGCGGCTTTTCCCGAGGAGACGATGGGGGCAATTTTCGTGTCGCTTCCTTCCACAAGCTTTGGCAACTCCGTCGGCAGTCCCGCGCCGGAGATGATAATATCCACCTTTTCTTCCACCGCGGCGGTTACCATATCTTTATAATTTTGAATGGCTACCAGTAAATTCACCCCTAAAATTCCCTCGGGGCTGATTTCCCGGGCCCTTTGAATATGCTTTCTCAGCCCCTGGACATTAGCGGCGTCATTGTTCTCTTCAAAGCCCGGTTCCTCAAAACCGATTTGAACTCCGGAGATCACACCGATCCCTCCTTCATTGGCCACCGTACCCGCCAGTTTAGAAAGAGATACGCCAACCCCCATGGCTCCCTGTATGATTGGATATTTTGCTACAAGTTCTCCGATTTTTAAGTTTGGTAATTCCATTTTTTCTCCTACCTTTCTTTAGATAAATTAGTACTTCTCACAAAGTATATTTTATTATATCATAAATTAAGACTAAGTACTAAGAGTTAGTTTTATAAATATGTTTCCACCCATTCTTTTGCTTTTCCCTGAATTATGATAAACTATTAAGGATTATCCCCGGCGGCATCGATTCCCCGGGGCTTAATATTACTAATGGGTCGAGGTGAGAAAATGTATATACTGAAGAAAATAATCCCCGGGCTGCTGTTAACCCTGGGAATTGCCTATATTTCACGATTTTTGTCGAATCTTTTTCCCGTCCACGTCATCGGTGCCGGGGTGATTGCCCTGTTTATGGGGATGATTCTGAACCCCTGGGTTTCCCAAAGGGAAGGTTTGTATCCGGGCATTACCTTTACGGGAAAAAAGGTGCTGCGCTTTGCCATTATCCTTATGGGAATCTCCTTAAGCTTTCATCAGGTTCTAAAAGTGGGGAGTTTCTCCTTGATTGTGATGGTCTTTACGTTGTTTGCCGCTTTTTTCGGGGGCTATCTCTTAGGCAAACTGTTGGGGCTGGACTGGAAGCTTTCGGGACTGATCTCCTCGGGCACCGGGATTTGCGGCGGCTCCGCCATTGCCGCCGTGGCTCCGGTAATCGGGGCAAAGGACCAGTTCATAGCCTATGCCATCTCCGCCACTTTTATCTTTGATGTGTTTATGGTGGTGCTCTTTCCCTTAATGGGAGAGGCCATGAATTTAAGTGATTTAGGCTTCGGTCTATGGACGGGAACCGCTATCAATGACACCTCTTCCGTGGTGGCCGCGGGATATTCCTACTCGGAGGCCGCCGGGGACTTCGCCGTTATCGTAAAGCTGACCCGAACCCTGGCCATCATTCCCGTAGTCCTGATTTTTTCCATGATTGCGAAAAAACACAGCACCGGGAAGACTTCCCCTCATATCCTGGAAATCTTCCCCTGGTTTATTTTAGGTTTTTTAGCCATGGTGGGCCTGAACTCCACGGGATGGATTCCGGCTTCGCTAAGCGGCTCCCTAAGTACTCTGGGCCGTTTTTTCATGATCATGGCCCTGGGAGCCATCGGCCTAAGGACCAATTTCAAGGAACTTTCCCGATCCGGCATCAAGCCCTTAATTCACGGGATCAGCATCTCCACCCTTGTGGTGGTAGTAAGTTTAGTGGTGCAGTACTTCCTTGGAAGCCTTTAGGGCCTGGAATAACAGGGGCCCTTTCAGCACCGAAGCAAGCGGTGTTATCTCTGTTCCCTAACCGCCCGGTAAATGCAAAAAAAAGCATATAAAAAGATCCTATCCCTTTACTTCAAGGATAGGATCTTATATACTTTGATTGGTGGGACATACAGGACTTGAACCTGTGACTTTTAGCTTGTCGAGCTAACACTCTCCCAACTGAGTTAATGTCCCCTTTTTATTACTATCTATTGTAACCGATTTTTTAGTAACTGGCAAGACGATTTTTCAAAGGAGGCTTGATTATGTTTTCATTTGAACAGGCAACCTATAAAAATATCCTCTCGGTCCCGAGCCTTACCATCCATGAAAAAGAAATCACCTGTATTGTAGGAGAAAGCGGCAGCGGGAAAACCACCCTGCTTCGAATGCTCAACCACTTGATCTCCCCCGACGGAGGAAGGATCACCTTTCAGAACCGGAACCTTATGGACATAGACCCCGTAGAGCTCCGGCGAGAAGTGGTTATGCTCCCCCAGACCCCGGTGATTTTCCAAGGGACGATCCGGGATAATCTGGAAGCTGGCCTTCGGTTTTCTGAGAAAGGGCTCCCTTCCGAAAAAGAATTGGAAAAAACTCTAAAAAAAGTGAACCTTCTAAAGGCTTTAGATGTAAACGCCCAGAATCTATCCGGCGGAGAAAAACAGCGCTTAGCCTTAGGGCGGATTCTGCTGATGGAACCGAAGGTTTTACTGTTGGATGAACCTTCCTCGGCCTTAGACGACGAGACCGAGTCCCTGATCATCCAAACCTTTGTGGACTATGCCAAGGCCCACCATAAAACCCTGGTCATGGTCACCCATTCCAAATCCCTGGCAAAAAATTTCGCCGACCGGATTTTACAGGTGAGAGGAGGCGAAGTCCATGAATGGAATTATTGATTTAAGTGTTTTTCAGGTCCTGCTGGCCTACATATTTATTGTTCTCCTGGTGGTCATCCTCCGGGTGAAGGGGATTGCCCGGGAAAAAGAGGTGCTGATTTCCAGTATTCGCATGACCCTGCAACTGATTTTGGTAGGATACGTACTGGTCTATCTCTTTGAGAGTATGTATCCCCTTTTAACCCTGTTGGTTCTTTTGGTAATGGAGAGCTTTGCCATCTACAACATTATTCAACGGGCGAAATCCCCCTTAAGCAGGGAACTGAAAAAAATCGTGGCCCTTTCCATGGTCCTGGGAACCCTGACCAGCCTTTTGTTCTTTTTATTCGTGGTGATCCAAATTTCTCCCTGGTATGACCCTCAGTATTTTATTCCCATCGCCGGTATGCTGATTGGAAACTCCATGACGGGGATCTCCCTCGGGGTAAATCGCCTGGCTGAGGGGATGAAGGACCAAAAAACCCTGGTGGAATCCGCCTTAATGCTTGGGGCTACCCCCAAGGAGGCGGCGAAGGAAGTGGTGGACAGCGCCTTTGACGCCGCCATACTCCCCACCATCAATTCCATGGTGGGAATGGGGATTGTGTTTCTTCCCGGTATGATGACAGGGCAAATTTTGTCCGGGGTATCCCCGGTCACCGCCATCGCCTATCAAATTGCGATTATGCTGGGGATCGTAGGAAGTGTTTCCCTGACGGTCATTCTCTTTGTACAGCTGGGCTACAAAAGTTTTTTTAATGAACGGGCGCAGCTAAAAACCGACTAGGACACATGTCCAGTCGGTTTTTTTATGGAGTTACAATAACCCAAAGGCAATCAATAGCCCGGCAATAATTCCCGCATTGGATAAATGACTGTGCATTTTATGCCCCTGGGGAATCAGCTCGTCATTGACGATATAGACCATGGCTCCCGCCGCAAAAGCTAAGGATCCCCCCACCAAAACCGGGGAGATATTAAATATCAACAGTCCGATCCCTGCCCCGAGAGGCGTCATCAGTCCTGCTAGCAGAGTAAACAGTAAGAGCTTTCCCGTGGTTACCCCTCCGGATTTTAACGGGCCTGCAATGGCCAACCCCTCGGGAATATTATGGAGGGCGATGGCTACGGCAATGGCAAGTCCCAGTTCCGGACTGGATTCCAGCCCCGCACCAATGGCCAGACCTTCCGGAAGGTTGTGAAGGGCAATGCCGAAGAGGACCAAGTATCCTGTTCGAAGTAAGGGGTTATCCACCCGCTTTAAGCGCTCGGGGTTTTCCACTTCCAAATCATCAGGATTAGACAAGTGGGAGTGGGGTACAAATTTATCCAAACCGAACATCATCAACACCCCCAGGAGAAAACCGATAATGGTTATGGTCAGCGTTCCCATTTCCAAGGCCTCGGGCATTAATTCAAATACGGAGATCCCGAGCATAATTCCCCCGGCAAAACCCAGCAGGGTTGCCAGGATCTTTTGTGAAGGGTTCCCGAAAAGCACCAGTACAAATACCCCCAGTACCGTCGAGACCCCGGCTATAAAGCTGTATAATAGTGTCTGCATATCTTTCCTCCTTGTTTTTTATAATCCTTCTGTTTTATACCCCGAAACCTTCGGTTTATAACAGCCTAATACTAATTTAACCCTGGTGAAACCTGGTTAGATGGTTTTACCCTAGTTTCCCTTTGTATTAAGGAGCTTCCGAAAGGCCTCTTCGGGAATCAAGTCCCCACCGGTCAGCCAGGCTATATGGGTGGTCTCCTTAGTATCCTCCCAGAGCACGGGACCTAAGAGCCCCGCAGCGGCGGAGGGTTCAGTTTTGATTTTCTCGGTGGTGTATAGCCCTTGCATCAAACGTAACAGGTTTTCATCCTCCAGGGTATACCCTCCATCAATTAAGGTGTCCGAAAGTTCCGATACCATCTTCGAGGGTCTTCCCACCGCCAGGCCGTCGGCTTCCGTAATATTATCGATGCCGTACTCGTTGATATGAAGCTTTTCTTTTTCCCCGGTGATCAGTCCTAAAAGCATACAGGGGGCATGGGTGGGTTCCACGTAGTAGCACTGGACCCCGTCCTTAAAAATGGTTTTCAGGCCGAAGGCAATGCCTCCCGGGGCGCCTCCCACTCCGCAGGGAAGATACACCCGTAGAGGGTGTTTTTCATCCACCATGATATTTTCCTTTGCTAAATCCCCTTTCAGTCGAAGGGCGGCCACGCTGTAGCCCAAGAATAAGTCCTTGGAGTTCTCATCATCGATAAAGTGCGCTTTTTCATCACCCAAACAGGCTTTTCGCCCTTCTTCCACTGCTTTTCCGTAGTCCTGGGTGTATTCCACCACCTTGGCCCCTTTTTCTCTTAAGAGATCTTTTTTCCACGGTTTTGCGTCTCTGGACATATGCACCGTCACTTCAAATCCCAACGTGGCGGAAATAATCCCGATACTCAGGCCCAGATTCCCCGTGGAACCGACCGCAATCTTATAGCGGGAAAATCGGCTTCGATACTGCTCCTCTCCCAGTACTTCGTAGTTATCCTCCAAGGTAATCCACTGGTTTTCCAAGGCGATGGTTTCTGCAAATTTCAGTACTTCGTAAATTCCTCCCCGGGCCTTAATGGACCCCGCAATCTTTAGCTGATTATCGCATTTTCCATAAAGCTTCCCTTTGATTTTTTTAGCATGACTCTTCTCCACCCATTCTTTCATCCCCGGGAGTTCCTGAAAGGGGGATTCAATAATTCCGTCTTCGGTTTCAGGAAAATACTTGTATATCAGCGGGGCAAAGCGCTGAAGGCGTTCCTCCGCCTCCAGGATGTCTTCCATTTTCAGGTTAAACCCTTCCAGGGCTTTTTCTGCCGGCTTTTTATTAGGATTTTCCCAGACAACCGGCTGTAATTCCGTGATTTTTTCCATCATTTCCTTCATGCTATCCTTCCTCCCAGCTTTTTAGTATAGCGCATTGCTTCATTATTGTTACCTTATTGTTGAGTTCAGTTGAAACCTCCCTTTTCTTTAGTCCTCTTCCCCGTTTTTCAAAAGATTTCAAATTGTTCTTTCCTTTATCAGTTTATCTCAGAACATCGTTAATTTCAACAACAATCCTTCATTTCCAAGCTTCCGGAAAAACCTTCTCCAATGTGTTACACTTTTTCAGAAAAAGCCTTGCATATACGTTATACTTATTCTATAATATAAGCTGTTATTGCTAAAAAAATTGTTTTTAATAATCCCATCTAGGAAAACAAGGAGGATGTTATTCAATGAGCACTAAATGTAAATATGACGGAAAGCAAAGCTTTGATCAGGTAAAATCCCAAATTCGGGTAACCATTCAAACCGCCTTATACGGAAACAATGTGGAACTGGTGAAAACCGTATCCCAGGCCCACCATTTGGCTAAAAACAGCCCGGGAACCATCGAACTGACCGGAATCCCCGTGTATGAGCCGGAAAAATTAGGACTGCAGGAAGGAACCAATGCCCTTTTATTCAATGATGGTACCGCCTTCGGCCGCTGCGCCGCGGCACGAAAAATCGTGGGCGAGCCCAACGTGGATGTGACCGAGTATTCGGGACTGATTCGGGAGGCCATTTATAAAACCCGTTATCAAAAAATGTACCACGGAGAAGCCCTTGTGGGCCTGGACCCGGAGTTTATGATTAAGGCTCATTTAATCCTTCCTGAAAACCACGAAAATATCCTCTATAGCTGGTTATTAAACTTTCAATATATTAACGAAAAGTACGCGGAAATGTACAAAGCCTCCACAGAAATCCCGGAAGGAGATATCATTATCTTTGCGGATCCTGATTGGTCCCATCCCGACCATCCCTACGGGCTGACCTTTTTCGACCCCGAGCATAACTGTGCGGTGCTTTTGGGAATGAAATATTTCGGAGAGTATAAAAAGGGCACCTTGACTTTGGCCTGGGGTACCGCCGCAAGAAACGGTTACGCCGCCTGTCACGGAGGGCTGAAACGCTATAACCTGGAGGATAAAAAGTTTACCATCGCCGCCTTCGGCCTTTCGGGATCGGGAAAATCCACCATCACCCATGCCAAACATGATAACAAGTACGATGTAACCGTGCTCCATGACGATGCCTTTATTGTGGATATTGAAAACAAAACCTCCGTGGCCTTAGAGCCTACCTATTTTGACAAGACGGCGGATTATCCCATGGACTGCGAGGACAACAAGTACATTTTAACCACCCAGAACAATGGCGCCATTATGTACGACGACGGCAAGGTCTACCCCGTCACCGAGGATATCAGAAACGGCAACGGCCGGGCAATTAAATCGAAGCTATGGACGAAAAACCGGGTGGACCGTTTGGAGGAGCCGGTGGATGCTCTGTTTTGGATCATGAAGGATCCCACCTTGCCCCCGGTATTAAAGGTAAACGGCGCTGACCTGGGGTCCTCCATGGGAGCTACATTGGCCACCTTCAGAACTTCCGCGGAGCGACTGGCCAAGGGCGTGGATCCCAATCAACTGGTGGCCGAGCCCTATGCAAATCCCTTTCGAACCTATCCCCTAAGCATCGATTACGGGCTGTTCAAAACCCTGATCGCCGATGGGGTGGATTGTTACATTATCAATACCGGGGAGTTTATGGATAAAAAAGTAACCCCGAAAATCACCTTAGGGATCATCGAATCCATTGTGGAAAACCGGGCAAAATTTAAGAAATGGGAACCCTTTGAAGAGTTTGAAATCATGGAAATTGAAGGCTTTGAAGCGGACCTGAAGGATGATGACTACCGAAAAGCCTTTATGACCAATTTCTTTAAGCGGATCCAGTTCGTAGAGTCCCGACAGACGGATAAAAACGGCGTGGACGCCCTGCCCTCGGAAGCTCTAAAGTCCCTGTATCATATTATCTCCCAGTTGAATTCCTTTGAAGGAAAAGAGGAACGGCAAGCGGTTTAGAACCGGATTAACACCATAAAAAGGAAAGATCCTCGGTTGAGGATCTTTCCTTTTTCTTGCCATCTTCGGCTTTTAACCTTTCAGCCTTTTAACTTTTCCTTTACCCGGAGGGCGGATCCCCTCTTTTATCCCTTCTTAGCTGGCTTTGTAAAGCTTACTGACTTCTTTTTGCAACTTATCATCATTGATGTATTCATCAAAACTCATCATTCGGTCCACAATGCCGTTCGGCGTGATTTCGATGATGCGATTGGCCACGGTTTCAATGAATTTATAGTCATGGGAAGTAAACAGTAAAGTGCCTTTAAAAGCCATCAATCCGTTGTTTACCGCTTGAATGGACTCCAAATCCAAGTGATTTGTCGGTTCGTCCAGCAATAAAATGTTCGCCCCGGAAAGCATCATTCGGGAGAGCATGCACCGCACCCGCTCCCCTCCCGACAACACATCGGTTTTTTTCATGGCTTCCTCTCCGGAAAAAAGCATTTTCCCCAGGAAGCCCCGGATATAGGTTTCATCCTTTTCCTCGGAGTACTGTCGCAACCAGTCCACCAGGGTCAGGCCAAGACCTTCAAAGTACGCACTGTTATCGCTGGGCAGGTAGGACTGGGACGTAGTGGTTCCCCATTGATAGGTTCCGGTGTCTGCCTCCATATTCCCCATCAGAATTTCCAGTAATGTGGTTTTCGCCACGGCGCTTTCCCCCAGCAAAATCACCTTATCTCCCTTTCGAAGGGTAAAGGAAATATTGTTCAATATTTTTTCCCCGTTGATGGTTTTGGAGATTCCATCCACATTGAGAATTTCCTTTCCCGCTTCCCGGTCCGGGGTAAATCCCACGAAGGGATAGCGCCGGGTGGAAGGCTGAATATCTTCAATGGTGAGCTTTTCCAGCATTTTCTTTCGAGAGGTGGCCTGCTTGGCCTTGGAAGCATTGGAGCTGAACCTTGCAATAAAGTTTTGCAGCTCCTTTACCTTCTCTTCCTTTTTCTTATTCTGGTCCTTCATCATTCGAAGGGCTAATTGACTGGATTCATACCAGAAATCATAGTTCCCTACAAACATTTTTGCTTTATTAAAATCAATATCCACCATATGGGTACATACGGTATTTAAAAAGTGTCGATCATGGGATACCACGATGACGGTTTTTTCATAGTCCATTAAAAAGTTTTCCAACCAGGTTATGGCTTTAAAATCCAAGTGGTTGGTAGGCTCATCCAGTAGTAAAATATCCGGATTTCCAAACAGGGCCTGGGCCAGTAGCACCTTTACTTTATCGGAACCGTCCAGGTTTTTCAGTTGCTCCCCGTGCTGATCCTTGGTAATTCCAAGACCCATCAACAGTTTTTCCGCACTGACCTCGGCGTCCCAGCCGTCCAATTCCGCAAATTCCGCTTCCAGTTCCGCCGCCCGTACACCGTCTTCCTCGGTAAAATCTCCTTTGGTGTAAATCGCATCCTTTTCCTTCATGATCTGATACAGTCTTTCATGACCCATCATCACAATATCCAGGACCCCGTCTTCATCATACTGATAATGATCCTGCTTTAGTACCGCCATTCGCTCCCCGGGGGTCATGGAAACCTCGCCGGTATTGGGTTCCACCTCTCCCGACAAAATCTTTAAAAACGTGGATTTTCCCGCGCCGTTGGCCCCGATCACCCCGTAGCAGTTCCCCGGGGTGAATTTCATATTCACCTCTTCGAATAGTTTTTTATCGGAAAATCTTAAACTTACATTGGTTACATTAATCAATCGAATTCCTCCATTACAGTTTATCGTTTTGCACACTGCCTCTAGTATACTCTTTTCTTGGCGATAGGTCAACATCCTCTCCCGTAGCTTCTAGGGGAATATGATCCATATATGATAATGTCTTAATATATCACAAGTGACTATGTCCCAAATACTATTAAATCTATTATAATAGAACCTCAGGACTAAGAAATGAGGTGGACATAATCAGAAAGGTAATATT